>CAIWHI010000856.1 GCA_903912435.1 uncultured Bacteroidota bacterium
CTATCTATTAGCAGGAAGGGTATTTCCTCCTTACGTGCAATATTCAGCACCCCTGCATCGGGGTTATTGCAAACAATTAGTGCCACCATTGCCTTGCCATTGTTTTTGAAATGGGCAATTATAGCAGCTGCATTGGTGCCAGTGCCGGAAGCGAAAATTATGATTGGTTTCATTTTTGTTTAATTCAAAAGTAAAAATTCAAAAGTCAAAAAACATCGGGGTTTGCAATAGATGCTTTTATTAGCTGGATTATCGCAAAATTATGGTATCCGGGGTATATCATTTGGGCTATTAGGTATCTGTCCTTTCTGATTTTTTATTCATCGATTGCTATATGGAACCCGTTTTGATGTCAGGGAACTAGTTTTTATTTCCAGGTCTATTATTGCAAGGCAGTAGTCCAGGTGCTTATTGATTTCTCTTTCCCAAAATCTTAGTACCGTCCATCCCTTTAGTTTCAGGTATTGGTTTACCTCAATATCCCTTTTAATATTCTGTTCAATCTTTTTGATCCAGAATTCCCTATTGGTATTGAGCCTTAGTTTTAAAATGTCCCAGTCTTTGCCATGCCAGAAATCACTGTCGCAGAAGATGGCAATTTTCAATTTCTTAAATGTGAAATCCGGTTTGCCATATACTGTTTTATTGTTTTTCCGGTACCTGTAACCCTTTTTCCACAATGCCCTGCCTAATACCATTTCAATCTTTGTGTTTTTGCCCCTTATGGCCTGCATGTTTTTCCTTACCTCCTCCCGGGATTTCTTATTCATATTATTTGTCATTGGCTTCCCCCCTAAAAACAAATAAACAGGATACATTACTGCATCCTGTTTATGATATATGATTAGATAAAATAATGCTGATTATTCAGGTACTACCAGCCTGAAACCATTACCATGAATGTTCACGATTTCTACACTGCTATCGTCTTTCAGGTATTTGCGTAGCTTGGCAATATACACATCCATACTACGGCCATTGAAATAGGTATCACTACCCCAAATCCGCTTCAATGCAGTTTCACGTGGCAAAAGGTCGTTTTTATATTCGCTCAGCATCAGCAACAACTCATTCTCTTTTGGAGACAGGGTGCTTGATGCATTGCCATGTTTCAGTGTACGTAGCTTACTATTGAAATGGTAGGCACCTATTACAAACTCTATCTGTGAATGTTGTTTGTCCTGTAGTTCCTGGTTGCGCTTTAATACTGCTTTAATTTTGTGCAGCAATACTTCGCTATCAAAAGGCTTGGTGATATAATCATCAGCACCCAGTTTGTATCCTGTCAATATGTCATCCTTCATGCTTTTGGCAGACAGGAAGAACAATGGTATATCAGGGTCTACATTCCTGATTTCTTCAGCCAGGGTGAAACCATCCATATTGGGCATCATCACATCGAGCAGGCACATGTCGAATTTCTCACGACGGAAGGCTGCAAGACCCAGAATACCATCACGGGCCAGTTCTACAACAAAATCATTAAGCTCCAGGTAGTTCTTAAGAACCTGCCCGAAATTGGTATCATCTTCAACCAATAATATCTTATTTTTTTCTTTTTCCATGTTGTGTTAATTAATTATTTAACAGTCAAAAATAATACCACAAATATATAAAATACTAAAAACCTTTGTTAAAAGATAGGACATCCCACCATTCTCTTAATACCTTCAGATGGGTGATAGAGCCTTTGGTAGACCAAAGAAAACTCAAGTGCACCATAGGAACCATTATATGGGGCCAGGCCCGACATGGTGAAATCGTAGTTTGTCATAAAGGTAATGGGGCCATAGTTCAGACCAGCCACACCTATTATGGCATCGCCTATGCGGGTATAGGCACCAAGAATCAGGTTCACAGGTGTCTCATTCTTGTCGGTCATTAATGCCCTGAACTGTGAACCTACTACTATTTCGGCGGCACTATTCTGCATGGTATAGTAGGCCGATGGGTTAATCACCAAGACAGGCCCTGTATGGAACATCATATCAAGGTGGGCAATAGGCCTGTAGTCAATTACATTTTTCGTAGACCCATAAAAGCTCTCTATAGGCTTGTTTACATTGAGCAAGCTTACACCAAATTTGCCGTATACCGCCTCGTTAGGAAACCATGCGAAATTAAAACCTGCCCCCACTGTATAGTAGCTGGTTTTTAAAATACCCACTTTCTCACTATTAGGAAGTGTCTTATTGAAATCCAGCCCATCCCATTGTGCATCAAATGTAAGGTTATCAAAATTCACCTCACGCTGCACCAAAGCACCTGAAAACCCCAGGGAAAACATGGTAAACTCACTCAACTGAAGATGGTAGGCAAGGTCTCCCTGTAGGCTGAACAAGGAAAGATTACCATCACCTGCCTTGTCGTTGAAAAGAGCAAAGCCGGCACCCAGCCAGTTGTTATGCAGCTCATTATTGCTATTCCCTCCTATTTTGAAATCGCCATAAGCCGAAAAAGTATTATAAGGTACGGGCAAGGCAGCCCATTGATTGCGGTAGTTAAGCCCGAAACGGTAATCATAGCCTGATGTGAGGCCGGTATTGGCTGGGTTGAGGAGCATTGGTGCATTATAGTATTGGCTAAAGTGCATGCTCTGCCCCAGCACTTTTAAGTTCATCAAAACCGATAATCCCAATATTATTAATACCGCCTTTTTCATCTTTTCTTCCCTGCTAATAGCACCAAAGTAATTGGTCTATTTAATCTTGTTATTATCTCAGTAGGGTAATATTCCCTTTCAGTAATTTTTGCGACCCATCTATAAATGAGGCATGCAGCACATAGCCATAAGCCTCTACAGGTTGTGGCTGGCCATTAAACGTACCATCCCAACCTTTATCCTGGCTGGTAGTTTCAAAAACCAGTTGTCCCCATCTGTTATATATTTTCAGGTCCATATCCTTAATGGCTGCACCCCGCACATAGAGCACATCATTTACACCATCACCATTAGGGCTAAAAGCCGTAGGCAGGCCAATAAGTGGCTGTATATCAGATGGTACCTGCTTGCATACTATTGATGGGCAGTTGCTGCTATTGTAGGCGGTGAGGCAGGTTTTCCAGGTATTAGTTCTCGGGAACTGGTGCACGGGATCCTTTTCAGCACTACTGGTACTATCATTAAAGTCCCATAAGTAGCGGGTAGCATTTACCGAAAGGTTGGTAAATGTGGTAGGTATATTAGGGATTGGTGTAAGCGGAACAAAAGAGAAATTTGCTATGGGTCCGGATAACACTTTTATCACTTCCCTAATTGTATCAGGCCCATTACATGCGCCTGGATTAGTGGCAATCATGGTTACTGTATATGTTCCTATCGCCTTATAGGTATAGGAAGGGTCTGGCGAAGTGGAGGTTTTACCATCGCCAAATGTCCAATAAGTATTGGTGATATTTACCGTATTAATTACCGGTACAAATGGCGTACCCAGGCATAAAGAATCAGGGATGGTAAATGATGCCGATGATTTTAATGAGTGTATCCTTACTATACCTTTTACTGTATCGGGTGTTTTGCAGGCTACAGGGTTCGACATTATCAACATTACCGTATATACACCAGTGTCGGGATAGTTATGGATAGGCGGGGTGGTACCCGTATAAGATGTGCCATCACCGAAATACCATGTATAGCCCGATGTGGCTGTAGTAATGGTGGTAGTAGATGTATTGGTAAAAGTGGCTGTATATGGCCCGCAACTATCTACTAATTTGTAGGTGAAACCAGGATTGATAGCGTTGGTATCAACATAAATAACCAGATGGGTAGTGTCGTTGGTTTTAAAACAAGCATTAGAATTGGCTGCAGATAGGGTAACGGTAAATGATCCGGCACTTGTAAATACATGGGAAGGAGAAAAAGTAGTGACTACAGGAGAACCATCACCAAAATCCCATACATAACTCAGGCCATTATTAGATAGGTTAGTGAAATTAACCGTAAATGGTGCACAACCACTTGTATTGGGAGCTGCACTTACCACAGCATGTACCGGGCCAATGTTGAAGGCTACTTTCAGTGCTGCTTCATTACAATTTTTACTTGAATCAACCATACTCCAAACACCACTGGTAGTAGGGAAAGGATCGGAACAAGAAATGCCTGTTAAAGCACCTGGCGCACCGCCACAACTGGCGCAGATACCCTGGTAAATAATTCCCTTACGCGAAAAACGACTGGTACCACCATCTACATGTTCGCCTTCCCAAAGTGAAGCACAGTTGCGGCCATAATAAGATGCATATCTTAAGGAAGTCATACCGGGGCCTAAAACAATAAAATAAAAGTCCCGTCCATCAGTAGTTCTTTGAAAACCATCAGGTGAAGTTTCCATACTATTACACTCACCAGATTGTACGCCTGCAATAGCCAAATTGCCACCCCATCCTGAAATATATACATTTTCACACGTATCTACAAGAAAGGCAACAGGAGAAATATTGGTTGTAGGCGATGGACCTGAACCAAAAACTGTGGAAATAAGGTCTGTGCTAAGGTTGGCATCAGTTTTTAATACAAACTGGTTAGAACCCGGATTAGAGTGTACCCCGGAGGTAACTGGGAATGCACCGCCAAGCGATTGGCCCATTACGTATACACTATTATCTCCACTCACCTGTATTCCGTATACCTGGTCATAATTGCTGGTACCTATATAGGTGCCTTTAAGCAGGTTGTAAGGGGGAGCATTATTAAATTTAAGAATATACCCATCGGCAGTACCACCTTGAAATGTGCTATGCATGGTGCCGGTTGTAGTAGGAAAGTTGGCACTATTGGTACCACCCGCTACATATACTGATGCTTGCAAGGTGTCGAAAGCCAATACATAACCCGCATCCGAACCTGACCCACCAATATAGGTACTCCATAAAAGGCTAGTTAAGGAAGGATTGAATTTGAACACAAGTCCATCCTGAAGACCAGATAATGTGGTTCTAAGAGCAGTAAGTGTACATGGGAAATTGGTAGACTGGGTGCAGCTCGCAACATAAATATTACCAAGCTTATCGACCTGTACTTCACTTCGGGAATCATCACCGTAGTTATATTTTAATTCCCCATAAACATATTCCGTACTGTCGTAATTAACTCCATCATTACCGGTTCCCCCAATATAGGTTGAACCTAATAAGGCTGTTCCTGATGAATTGATTTTTGTTACAATAATATCCCAGCCTCCACTATTTGTTGTTTGATAGGTTCCAGGTGTAGTTGGGTAATTGTGGGAAAGTGTTCTACCGGCTATTATTAAATTCCCATCACCATCTACTATCATACTATGGGCATGATCATTTTGGTTACCGCCTATGTATGTGGCATAAATCCTGTTGACCAATGTAGGGTCATACTTAATCAATGATATATCAGCCGCATATGCATAACCGTATGTCGCACTGCCATCACCATAACCACCACCCCAGGTAATCTGGAATGCACCTGTTGTTACAGGAAAACTACCACCATAGGTTATTGTATTTACTAATCCACCGGCATAAAAGTTTCCTGCATCATCATAGGTTGCTGTATAGCCCCAGTTGTCGGCCGTAGACCCGGTTAGAGTACATAATACTACCACAGGGTCTATGATTAATTGTTGAGAATGGTCGTAGCCCGATGGGAAATAATAACTCAGTACATTGCCCTCAAGCCTGTATTCACAAGGCACTTCCACCCTGTTATAGTTCACATATTGGTAGGCATAGGGTTTCATTTCTGTCACTGAGCCTGCTGTAGTAGAAATAACCAGGTTATTTCCTTTGAGGTTTACGCTATCCTGTCCTTCAAATTTCAATTTTACTTGTGCTGCATCAGCCTCAGGGTGCACTACGAACTCATATTCAATATTGCTTTTGGCAGGATATACATTTAGGTCAATACCATTATACAAATGGTTGTAGGTAATATTCCTAACCGGGTGGATACCGGTTTTCCATTTAGATGAATCGTTACCCAGGAAATAGTTATAGTAAATCTGTTTTGGCTTAGAGTCAGTTATTTTTGGTTTTTGCGCACCCTCAAAGGTTACCTTATACACATGGAATTTCAACACAGGTTTCACAGTGGTTTGGCCATGGTGGTAATAATCAAGCTTATAATTATTGTCCTGATCTGATAATACATATCTAAAACCATCATCTTCCAGCAAAATATCCCCAGCCTGCGTAGCGGCTTTGTAATTGAACCATGTGCCCCATTGTCCTTTGTTTTCTACAAACTCTACTTGCGACTGAGCCAACAGGGTTTTATGAAAACACGACAGAAAGCATAAAAGCAATATGTAACGTAGCTTCATTATTCAATAATTTATTAATTGAGCTAGTAAATTTAAGAATTTTCTCTTAAATCGGGCCGAAAAAATAAAAATAGTTACGGAAATAAATATTTATTAATCGGGGGCAATATTAGGAGTGGATAAGGTGCATGCCATCTGCCGGAAATAAAATAATTCTAGTAAAACTATTTACTCTTACGTTTCGTGAAATTCGTTGTTTGTATATGCCATCATAAATATTATTTTGATTTTATGTTTTTGTAATAGAAGTCGCATACATGCCGCTAAATAAAATGTTGACTATTATCTCTTTTTTGACTATTTTTGTAGATAATAGTCTACATTATTATGGAAAGTAAAAAGCAAATCCTGTTTCCAAAGCACCAAAAGTTGTTTGAGCAGGTGGGTGAAAACTATAGACTGGCAAGAAAAAGACGGAAACTGACAATGCAGCAGGTAGCAGAAAGGGCAGGGATAGACCGCACCACACTATATAAAATTGAGAAAGGCAATGGTAGTGTTTCTATGATCGCCTATTTTAATGTACTAAGAGCATTAGGTTTACAGGATGATTTTCTAAAACTAGCAGGTAATGATGAGCTTGGGCGGAAATTACAGGATTTGAGTTTAATGGGTAAAAAGTAATGCTTCTATTTTTTAAGGGAGATAATGCCACCCAGGGGCTTGGCTCCCCTGCAATGGTATTTAATTGTTATTCGTTACTCTAAGGCTTATAGCTTATCAGTTCACCATTTTATCGGCACAGCAACTGCTGGCAAAGGCATCTGGCTTGGCTTTGAAGGCATAGCCCATACCCATAATGTAGCCCATGGCTTCCCTTAGCGCTTCATTGCTCTTAAATTGCGGATTGGTATTAATGTCGGCATGCACTTCCATGTCTACATCATACTTGTTGAAAAGGTCACAAAGCTCGTAGGCAATTTCTATACTTTTTGCCACCTCAAGCAACATCCTTTCCTTTATGGTAAATACCTGCTGGGATTTTTCATTGCTGATAAACATAAATCCCCCGCGTTTTTCGCGTAGAAAAACAATTACTGTGGCAAACTCAGTATCTGCACCCCTTACCTGCGAGTCGGTGCCTATACATACTTTTAGTTTGTAACCTGCTTCCCTTTCTCTTACAATTGTGTCCTCAACCGCCTTTTTTACCGGAACCCTCAAGGGTTCGCCGCTGAACTTTCGCCAAAGCATATGCATACGTGTTTGTGGTTTGGAATTATTAAATAATTGCTTATTTAAAGGTAGCGAGTTTTAGGCAACCAAAATTTCAAACTAATATTAATAAAACATGAAATGCACATGATATTAACATTTTGTAATATCAACAAGAAAAGTGCCAAAGCTATCTGACCGAGGAAGATTGGTAATCGTTGGGCAGTCTCCTGACTACGTCCTGGTGGGAGCAAGTCTCCCGACTTGCGAAACTATCGATGCAAATCAGGAGATTTGCCGCCTCTGGGCAGAAGTCAAGAGACTACGGCCAACCATGGTTATGGCTTTATTTTGAATTGCTTTATAATTAATTTTTGCTGAGGAATGATTATTATCCAGACTAATCGCCAGTATAACCCACATCTTCTATCAGGTTGCGGCCATCGGCGGCGGCTGTGGCTAATTCATCGCAACGGTTATTCCATTTGTTAGACGCATGGCCTTTTACCCATATAAACTTGATATTGTGCTTTTTATGTAGCTCAAGGTATTTAGCCCATAAGTCGGGGTTCTTTTTGCCTGCATAGCCTTTCTTAGCCCAGCCAAAAAGCCATCCTTTCTCAACTGTATTCACCACATAAGCGGAATCGCTGTAAATAGTAATATCCAGTTTTTCGCGAGTCAGCATCTGGACTGCTGCTATTACAGCCATCAACTCCATTCGGTTATTGGTAGTATGCCTATATCCCTGCGATATTTCCTTGGTCACAGTTCCCCAATGTAGTACAGCCCCATATCCTCCCGGCCCCGGATTGCCCCTTGCCGCACCATCAGTATATATTTCTAAGTTCAAAAGCTAAAAATCATTGGTAATGGCCAAAAGTAAAATTTATTAGCCTGACTATGATAAAAATGGAATTAAAAATTCAGCTACAAACGTTCCAATACAAATTTGCTGAAATTAAACATAGTTGATTAATTTTGTATAATGGGTATTTTAACTGTTCATCCTGAAAGTACGGACCAAGAAACTGCAATTCGAATTTTTCTTGACGCTTTGCATGTTAGTTACATAAGTAGCGAAATTGATGAAACTGATTATCTCAACTCATCAAAAGTAATGAGGGCTCGTTTGGAAATGGCTGCTGAACAAGAGAAAAATAATGAGGGAGTTACTATTACCTTAGATGATATATGGAAATAGTATTAATGCAAATTGCATTAGAAGATTTAAACTACTGGAAAAAGAGTGGTAATACTATTATTTTAAAAAGAATAAGGTAATTGCTTTAAGCTATTCAGCAAAATCCATTTGACGGAATTGGAAAGCCAGAGAGATTAAAACATAATTTGTCTGATTGGTGGTCTAGGCGAATAAATGAGGAACACAGGATTGTCTATAAATTTGAACAAAATAAAATTACAATTTATTCACTGAGGTTTCATTATCATAGGTAACACAGTCTAGTGGTTTCTAGTTCCAAACCTACTCCCACTTAAAAGTCTTCCCCGCAACAGCATAAATAACAATACCCCAAACCAGAAGGGCAATTACATCCATACGTATTTCCCAGAAGCTGGCTCCTTCAAAGCTCACCCGCCTCAGGGCATCATTCATATAGGTAAGTGGCAGGGCATTACAAAAGGGTTGCATCCACTTAGGGAAATTATCAATTGAGAAAAAGGTGCCTGCCAATAAAAACTGGGGCAGGGTAATAAGGTTAGATAATGGCGGTATGGCCGACTCGCTCTTGGCTACACTACTCACTATAAAGCCAAAGCCCATAAATATTAGCAGGCCCATAGCACACAATACCAGCATTTCTACAAAGGTTATCCAGCCATTAAACAAGGTAAAACCAAATGCAAAATGACCTATGCTTATGATGATAATAGCTCCCATTAGCTGGAACAACATACGGGCAATACCCTCACTTAATACAATAATCTCCCGGCGCACAGGTGAAGCAAAAAAGCGTTTCAATACCAATGTTTGCCTAAGGTTGAAAAACACGAATGCCGTTCCGAAAACCCCGGTAGCCAATAAGGAAAAACTCAACTGGCCGGGAAGGATAAAATCTATTTTCCTGTAATTTCTCACCTCAGTAATATGGGTTTCTATTTTAGCCAGCTCATCCTGCCTTTTCATTATTTCAGGGTCCTGGTGTTGTACCATGGTGGCAATAATGGTTTCCACCTGTTTGGCTTTGCCCATGCCCATTTTGGTAGTATTAAGGCTTATGGTATAGGCGGGTTTTGCACCTTCTGCTTGTTTTTTTACATTAATGGTAGCAATAATCTCACCCTTACGTAGCATTTTGTCAATAGTAGCACTATCATTTATTACCCATTTTAGCTCGGGTATTTCTTTCATCTGCCTATAGAGTTGGCTACTGGTATCGCTACCCGGTGCCGATGCCACCCAAATGCTAAAACCTGCCCCATCGCCCAAAAAGCCAAACACCAATATAAAAATCATTGGGAAGGCGAGGGTGAAGATAATGGCAGAAGGGCTTTTAAGTATGGCCTGTAAGCTCGCCTTTATAAGCGCGCGCATTGCCCGTATATTGCTGTATTTTGCCATATTGCTATCTAATAGTTTGCAAAGGTATTTGTTATCAGCGGAGTATTAGTAGCCGTATTTTATGATTTTGCGCAGGTTTTATTTGTGGGATAGGGTTGGTAAAACAATTAACCAATTGTATTGCCCCAAAAAATATAGTTTTGCAGCTTATTTACTACCAATGCAAGATTTTACCGAAGAACTGTTTTCAGGCCAGGACCTAAGCACAAATAATTTCTTCCTCATGGCCGGGCCATGTGTGGTGGAAGGTGAAGCCATAATTATGAGCACTGCTGAGAAGATAATAGGCATTTGCCAAAAACTACAGATACCACTTGTATTCAAGTCGTCTTACCGCAAAGCCAACCGTAGCCGCCTCGATAGTTTTTCAGGAATAGGTGATTTGGAGGCATTGAAGATTTTAGGCAAGGTGAGGTCTACATTTGGTGTGCCTGTGGTAACTGATATTCATGCCGCCGATGAAGCAGCTATGGCTTCTGAGTATGTAGATGTATTGCAAATACCAGCCTTCCTTTGCCGCCAGACCGATATTCTGGTTGCTGCTGCCAATACTGGCAAGGTGGTGAATGTAAAAAAAGGTCAGTTTCTTTCGCCCGAGTCAATGAAGTTTGCGGTGGATAAAATTGTACAAAGCGGTAATACAAAAATAATGCTTACTGATAGGGGTACTATGTTTGGCTACCACGACCTGATAGTAGATTACAGGGCAATACCCATAATGCAGGAGCTAAAAGTGCCAGTGGTGCTTGATTGTACCCACTCACTACAACAGCCAAATACTGCCAGTGGTGTAACCGGTGGCAACCCACAAATGATTGAAACAATAGCCCGCGCCGGTATAGCGGTGGGTGCTGATGGCCTCTTTATTGAAACCCACCCTGATCCCGCACATGCCAAGTCGGATGGTGCCAATATGCTTCGCCTGGATCATCTGGAAGCCTTGCTGCAAAAGCTGGTTTTGATACGCCAGGTGGTTGCAAAGTGGTAAAACATTGTGTTCTGCAACAAACAAAAAAGTTTTAAATATTTACTTTTTAGTAGAAAATGTGTATATTGTAACGCTTTTCTTTTACAGTCTATAACCTATGGAAAGCGCCATTTTTCATTTTTATTTTCATTTTTATGAATCTCTTTATAGGAAATCTTAACCCGGAAACGACAATTAGTAAATTGCGCCCCCTTTTTGAAGAATTTGGCGAAATAGTATCAGCCAAAATTATTTACGACAATGCTACCGGCATGTCGCGGGGATTCGGGTTTGTGGAAATGGCGGATAAATTCCAATCTTTTGATGCTATTGATAATATTGATGGTATCTTTTTCGATGGCAATGTAATTTCTGTA
>CAIWHI010000857.1 GCA_903912435.1 uncultured Bacteroidota bacterium
AATTCACTCAAAAAACCTTCCAGGATACCAAAGTTGGCTTTGTTCCTAAGAAGTCTTTTTATGGCCCAGTCGAAGCGGATAGTATTTTTCATTCCTGAAAAGATTTTGCAGGGCAAAGGTAATTGATTTTTGAGTATGTGAAGAGATTACCATTAAGTGTATTGCCATAAATACTATCCATCTCTCCTCCTCCCATTTTCTTCCTTACTTTTATGGTCATTAACCGATTTCAATAAATGACCATAATTTCTTCATCTATTACATTTCCGGGCATAGGCTGGTGGGAGCAGGTAGTAAAGGCCGACAAATTAATAATTGATAATGGAGAGCATTTCCAGAAGATGAGTTATAGAAACCGGTATAGGATTGCCGGGGCCAATAATAGCATCTTGCTCACGGTGCCACTGGTGAAGGGTCGTGACCAAAAATCGGTAATGGCTGATATACTCATTCATAATGCAGAAAAATGGCAGGTGCAACATTGGCGCACGCTGGTATCAGCTTACCGCCGCTCTCCTTTTTTCGACCATTACGAACCTTCTCTTTCCCGCTTATTTGAAAGTCCCTACACGCACCTTACTCATTTCAACCTGGAAAGCATAAAATGGGTGGTGAAGCAATTGAGGCTGAAACTGGTGATAGAAGAAACAGCTACCTATATTGTTGATTATGGACCTGAAATACCCGATTTGAGAAAAACTGAACCAAAAGCGAATGCTGATAAAAAATATTACCAGGTATTTGAAGACAGGCTGGGATTTGTATCGGGCTTAAGTATTCTGGATTTGTTATTTTCAGAAGGGCCTGCGGTGGTGGAGTATTTGAGAAAGTAGGTATAGAAAATGACTTTTTATTTCAGGGGGGACTCAATGGGAGTCAAAGCTTTGTAGCTATACGAGTTTTTAATTTTAATGGTGATATGGGTTGGAAAAGGACCTCCAATTTTAACCTCAATATTAAATATGGCAAGCAGACGCTTGCATAACTGACCCAGGCAACGACACACCAACTCAAAAAGAAATTGCAGGATGAATACAGGCATTATACAGCGGCGGCCACTGCTCAATAGGTATTAACTAGTCGACCCTCAAAAAGTCGGTTTCAAATTTTTGGGCAATAAATATCGGATAACAAATATATGTATGATATAAATGAGTTGCCAACTGATGCTTGCCCCTGTACGCCAGAGGTTCATGACTCGTTTAAAGTTCATTGCAGCAGCTGATAAAATCACATTCATTAAATCACCTAATATGCCTTTAAGGTAGTTGCGACATAACCTGTAATCTGTTTTTAGGTGTCCAATAACTGGTTCAATTGCAGCTCTTTTACTATGGTTGCCTCGCTTTGACCTGCTAATGTTTTTATCTGGTTTAGGTACATTTATTTTTGATGATTTATAAACAGGCAACCCTTTATAGCCCCTATCTACAAATACATTTTCGGGTTCTTTGCCAGTGAGGCGCGTGTATTGTTCTAGCGCTTCCGGTAATGTCTTGGAGTCATGTAATGTTTCGGTGAAATTGATAGCACCCATTATTATACCAGTGCCCTGGTCAACAATTATGGAAGCTTTGCTTCCAAATTCAAATTTTTTATGCTCCTTACCTTTTGAATAGCATTTTACATCAGGCTCGTGTAGGCTGTAAATTTTATTATTGTCGCCACGCGCTTGGGTTAGAACCCGCTGATAGAGTTTTAAATCCTTCAAATAAATACCAAGACTGTTTAAAGACAATTTTCTTGCTATTTCTCTTACCAACCTGCCTGCAATAACCTTTATCTTCTTATTTGCTTTACGAGCATCTTTGGCGCCATTCTTAGTGTTCTTGAAACGTTGCTTATGACTTAGTTTCTTTACAGACCTGGTGTAGGACTGGCGAAGATCAATTCCTTCTTTATCGGCTATCTTCCAACATTTAGTGATTATTTTTTTGTACAATTTATCATCTGTAGGGTAGGTTATATTTTTCTCCTGGACTGTCGTATCTACACTTACTACTGAAATGGTTCCCTGGTCAGGCGGCTTATTAACACGTATGCTTTCTTTAAGAATCAATTCCACACCTGCTTCGCCTATCCGCTGTCGGAATGCAATAAGTTCTGTAGGAACACAAGGAATCGTTGGTTGAAAATGATGCTCACCACTAAAATATTGATAATAAAGATTCTCTGCCCATTGACCTACTACACTCTCATCACTTAAGTTGCGCAAATATTTAAGTATGAGCAAAGCCACCATAAGACGGATAGGCTTTGAAGGCTTGCCCATCTTTTCACTATAGTAAATTTTAAAGGCATTTTCGAAAACCGACCAATCAATTTTATGGGCCAGTATAAATAAAGGATGCCTTTGGTCGAGTTGGTCAGCAAGCCCGGAGAACATTCCTAGCTGGTGTGTAATTTTTTTCTGTGGCGTAAGCATACTCTAAATTGCAAGATTTTTGCAACTTTTTATAATAGCTTGTACTTTATACCACATATTTTAATTCAAAAATCAAGCTGGTGGCTGCTTTCAGGCTTTTTGAGGGTCGACTAACTAATATGGAAGGATATATAAGAGTTGAAAATGGCAACATTAATGTCAGCTATTACACGGATCATGAAAAACTATTGCTTAAACAAAACTTTGAAAACCTCGCAGAAAAACTAATATCAGAAGGCATCAACCCTAGAATATCCTGGTTATTTGATTTCATACTTGACTTAGGGTTTAAATAATTAATAAATCTAATAAAAAGGCTGATAGCTTTCAGGAAAGAGGTCTGGGGTTCGACTACGAAATTGTCTACCACAGAATCAAACTCTTACATAGAGATTTGTAAGTCGTTATTATTTTTTAGTATAACTTAAGTTTAGCAGACAACATCTTTTCCTCTGGCAAGGGAAGCAGAACCTGAATATGTTCCGGAAATTCACCGAAAACATCTCCGAGGCGAAGGACTGGTGCTCGTATTGGGAGATCAACCGGTACAATAAACCTGCACCGGTGGATTACGCGTCGGACGATGATTTCTGGTACA
>CAIWHI010000858.1 GCA_903912435.1 uncultured Bacteroidota bacterium
CATTTTGATATAGATTTATATTGTAGGCAATGACACCCTCTCCTTTGGAGAGGGCCGGGGTGAGGCCAACGTGTTGTAATTTTATAAAGAATAAAAATTTAATCATTTGGGGGTGTATAAGGATATGGCTTTGCTTAATTGCGGGCCATATCTATTTATAGAGGGTGGGTGGTTTAATGTTAATTCTTTTACCGTTATGAAACATCTGGATATTAAGAAGGTAAGCTTTGCAGGAATGCTCATTGCCATGGGTATCGTCTTTGGCGACCTTGGTACATCGCCACTATATACCTACCGTGCCATTTTAGGAGACCATATCATTACCAATGAGTTGATTCTAGGGAGCGTTTCCGCAATTTTCTGGACACTGACCTTCCAAACCACTTTTAAGTATGTTTTAATCACCATGCGTGCCGACAACAATGGGGAGGGTGGCATTTTCTCGCTATATGCATTGATAAGGCGGCAATCTAAATGGCTCATTTGGCCAGCTATAGCAGGGGGCAGTTTTATGATGGCCGATAGCCTGATAACACCCCCCATTTCTGTTACATCAGCTATTGAAGGTTTAAGGGGGCTTCAACCAGATATTCCCATTTTGCCCATTACCATAAGTATACTAGTGGTGCTTTTTTTGTTCCAGCGCACAGGTACGGGGAGTATAGGCAAGTTCTTTGGCCCGGCAATGGTGGTTTGGTTTACCATGATTTCAATTTTAGGTTTTAGTTTTTTGATAAAAGACTTATCAGTTCTAAAAGCTATTAACCCTATTTATGCCTACCGCCTCATAGTACTCTATCCAGGTGGTTTCTGGGTATTAGGTGGGGTATTTCTTTGTGCTACCGGGGCCGAGGCACTATATGCCGATATGGGCCACGTGGGTAGGAAGAACATACAGCTAGCCTGGATTTGCATCAAGGTCGCTCTTCTGTTGTGTTATTTTGGTGAAGCAGCCTTATTAAGAAATCATCTTGGCCAAACCTTAGCTAGTATAGATCCTTTCTATGGTATGGTGCCCAAATGGTTTCTCATACCTAGTATCTTAATTTCAACATTCGCTACCATTATCGCCAGCCAGGCATTAATAAGTGGCACATATACCTTAATAAATGAGGCCATCCGCCTTAATATTTGGCCCAAATTACACACCATCTTCCCATCAGACCTCAGGGGGCAGGTTTATATCCCATCTATCAATTATTTTATGATGGCTGGTTGTATTGGTATGGTGCTATATTTCAGGGAATCATCTAATATGGAAGCCGCTTTTGGTTTATCTGTAACATATACCATGTTGATGACCACCATCTTGCTTACCTACTACCTAAAGGCTAATAAGTATCCCAAGGTATTTGTCTATGCTGTTTTGGGTGTTTATTTGATTATTGAATTGACCTTCCTGGTAGCAAATATGAAGAAATTTGAGCATGGGGGATGGTTGTCAATGTTGATAGGATTGGTTATTATTACCGTTATGTATGTATGGCATGCAGGTAGGAAATTCAAGAGCAAGTATAAGAAATTTGTGCGTCTTGAGTCATATGTAGCCCCACTAGTTCAGTTAAGTAATGATAATACTGTTCCAAAATATGC
>CAIWHI010000859.1 GCA_903912435.1 uncultured Bacteroidota bacterium
CCAAAAGCAAATTTAAAACGTTTACGAACTTTAAACCAGCTTACTAATAGGCCAAACAATATAGCACAAAATAAATATGAAAAACTCTTGCAAAATCAGGAAATCCTTAACTTAATGACATTGCCCGGAGGGGTGACATTATTTCAGAGAATGCAACAGCCCTGCGGTGAAACCGGGGGGACTAGAAATCCTATCCCTTTAGAACCCCGAAGCGGGTTCAACATGGGTAAAAATACACTTTGGATTACCCTAGCCAAATGCAACCCAACTACTCACTTTCCACAAAAACGTAAAGCAGTTCCTGTGTGGGAACTGCTTTATGAAACAATATTTTTAAGGAGACTAAGCCTTATTCTTACGGTAATAAATCTGATCGTCGTTAAACTCAGAAATAGCCTGTAATGGTGCATTAGCCATACGCTCATAAATGCGCGAAATTTCTATCTGCTCCTTATTCTCATGCACTTCTTCCAGGTTATCGCCATGAACGGTAAATTCATCCAATTTACGGTGCAATTCTTCCTTCATTGTTACTGAAATCTGGTTGGCACGGCGTGATATCACTGTGATCGACTCATAAAGGTTTCCGGTCTTCTCCTTCATTTCTATTACATCACGTGTTTCCACAAGTGGATTAACAGAACTAAGTGATCTTTTATTTGTGTAGCTCATTGCGTATTTTTTTTATATTTTCGTCAGCTAATGTAAACAATTTATCCGCTTCAGGTATGTATTTTGACTGCGCGTAGGTATCTTTTAATTCCCTGTAGGCCGAAATAGCATTAGAAAACCTTTCTTCCTGCTTTTCAGGTATACTCTGGGTGGCAAATTTATACATTGATTTCATAATCATGAACTGATATAAATCTGACTCAGGTGATTCGGGGTAATTATGCATTACACTTTTATAGGCAGTAGATGCCGCCCTGTATTGTGCAATATTGTAATAAAGTAGGGCCGCATTGGCTTGCTTGCTCTCCAACTTCTTCCTCGATTGGTTGATATAGCCATTGGCATCATTGATCCTTTTTGATGCTGGGTACTTATTTACGTATGACTGCATGGCCTCCAGTGCTTTTACACTATTGGTCTGGTCTAGTGATGCTTTAGGAGCATACTTGAACAAACATACTGCACTCATAAACTCGCACTCCTCAGCATCCTTACTAGCAGGGAAAGTTTCGGTAAAACTCTTGAAGTAGTAAGAACCATCCAGATAATCTTTCAGGTTGTAAAAAGTATAGGCGTACTTGAAAAATATGGCTTCATAGTTGCGTGTGCTCTTCATGATGGGCATAAGCTCCTTATAAAGCTCATTAGCATGAGTATAGTCTTTCTTTTCGAAATACTCATTGGCTTTGGTAAGCTTATAGTTTACATCACTGCTTTTTCTGATTTTTTCAAATCCGCCACAGGAGCTAAGTAGTACTACCACTACAAATAAATTCAATAAATTTCTTAGGCGTAAGCGCATACGGGGAGGCAAATATATGAAAAACGTATTAAAATTGGTACAAGGCCCTGTTAAAAATTGGATAATTTGATTGGCTTGGTTACTTGTAACCCAACAACCAATAATAGCTACATATTTTAGTGAGGCATTGATGCAATATTAGTAGGATAATTGTTAACTATTTCCAAGGATTTTGAATTTAACACCACAGTAGTAATTTCGTCTTATCTTTGAAACACAATACAATATAATCAGCTACAAGGGTTATGAGAAATATTAAAGCAGTTTTCACAAGTCTGTTCCTTTTATGCAGCTTAGCCGGCTTTAGCAAGGATAAACTGAATTTTCAGATGATATATGTAAAGGGTGGTAGCTTCTACATGGGAAGTGATGACCCGCATTACCGAAATGAAAAATACGATAATGAAAGACCTGTGCATAGGGTTTTTACAAGTAGTTATTATATTGGTAAATATGAGGTTACCCATGCACAGTGGCGGGCTATTATGGGCATTTACCCAATGGCCTATAATGGGGTAGACTATGGCAATAAAAATTGCGATGATTGCCCGGTAGTAAAGGTGAGTTACGATGAAGTGCAGGAATACATACGGAGGTTAAATATTAAGACTGGTAAGCATTACCGCCTGCCCACGGAAACTGAATGGGAATATGCAGGGAGGGGAGGAAAATACACCCAGAACTACAAATATTGCGGCAGCAACAACATTAATGAAGTAGCCTATTATGGCAAAAGAAATGGAACTACTCATGTAGTAGGCCAGAAGAAGCAAAATGAGCTGAGCATATTTGATATGTCGGGTAATGTAAGTGAGTGGTGTTCAGATTGGTATGGAGAGCAATATTACCTGGGTACAATTGACTCCCTGGATCCTAAAGGACCGGTAAAAGGGACTGAGCATATTGTAAGGGGAGGTTCGTTTTACGATGAAGAGGATATGTGCCGTGTAGTGAACCGCGCCCATTATGCCCCCAAAACCAGCATGTGGAACCTGGGCTTCAGGTTAGCTATGGACGCTGAAAATACAACCATTACTACTACAACTACTACCACTACAACTACTACAGTTTTGGGTAATGGCACAACAGTAA
>CAIWHI010000860.1 GCA_903912435.1 uncultured Bacteroidota bacterium
CCAAAAGCAAATTTAAAACGTTTACGAACTTTAAACCAGCTTACTAATAGGCCAAACAATATAGCACAAAATAAATATGAAAAACTCTTGCAAAATCAGGAAATCCTTAACTTAATGACATTGCCCGCAGGGGTGATATTATGTAATTGTAGATTACGAAATAATGTCACCCCTTCAGGGTTCAGCAAATATCTGAAAGCGTTTTTCTACAATAATACCAACCCTTCAGGTTTGTCATTTGAAATGCATCTATACAAATCTCAATGAGTTTTCTCTGTCTGTAGTATACCTTTTTTATTCCTATTTAGCAAACTATTATTAAGCTGAGTAGCAAATGGCCTGTATTCTATATTGTACTTTTTCGAGGTGAAATAATATTTGCCCAGAACCTTTCCTTTGATTTTTTTGATAAAGTGCACTTGCTCCAGTTGGGGATTATACATCACCAAACCCGTTGTGTTTTGGAAAACAGAAAGGCTATCATCTGCATACCCAAATTTTACCACCAAAAACCGGTTTTCATTATGGGGAATAATATTAGCAGGTACTAGTGTATAGTTGCCCTTAAATATAATGTCATCAAATTGCTTATCCCTTATTTTTTGCCTGTTTGTATCCATGTAGAAGTAAACAGGGCAATAAGTAAAATGGTCGGTATAATCATTTATTGTAGCCTGGTTTGTTGCAGTAATATCATCGCTCAGGCGCTTTAGATCATTAGAGGTTTTATGCGCCCTGAAATAATCAAGTTTATTCTTTTCAGATTTCAGCTCCACTAATAAAAATTTCATTGAATCAGGCAATTGCTTTGTCTGGCCAAAAGCTGCTGTGCTCAATAGTAACAGTATTTGTACCCTAAATAGAAATCTCATTTCCACCTAAAATTAGGATATTGCTTGCATACAGCAATACTTAGTATTTATCCTCGCACAAAATTGAATCAATATTTTATAATTCAGATGGGTAGCAATGCATCAGCTAAGAATATTTTAGGGGTCAGGCAACCTTTGCACAGGTAATTGCATATATTTAAGGGTAAGGTTAATAAATACCAAACACAGCAAACAAAATAAATGACTGAAGCTAGGGCCATAGAAGGATGCAGGCACAATGACCGGATAAGTCAGAAATACCTGTTCGACAAGTGGTCGGAAGGTATGCTTATGGTGTGCATGCGCTATGTAAAGCATCTGCCCGATGCCGAAGAACTAATGCTGGCAGGCTTCTTCAGTTTTTTTAAGTCAATAGACCGGTTTATTTATACCAATGAGGCCGGTATGGCTGCCTGGCTCAAAAAAATAATGGTGAATGAATGCCTCATGCACCTTAGGAAAAAAGGGGCTCTGAAAATTGTTGAGCTGGAAAATGCTGAAGAACTCAGCACCGATGAAAGTGGGCTGGCTAAAATAAGCGCAGGAGAGTTGTTTAAGCTGGTAATGACCTTGCCCGAAGGCTACCGAACTGTCTTTAACTTATATGTAGTAGAGGGTTATAGCCATAAGGATATAAGTGCATTGCTGGGTATTAGTGAGGGTACATCAAAATCGCAGTTGAGTAAGGCAAGGGTCCAGTTGCAGTCATTGTTGAATCAAAAAGAAAATTACTATGAAAAATAACCATTCAGATAAAATGATAAGCGAAAAGCTGGGTAGGCTGGATGCACTGGAAGGAGGTGTGGTATATGGCAAGGAGGCAGCCTGGGAAAAACTACAGGAAAAACTGGAGCGCAAACCAGCCCTGATTTTCAGGCCAAGGGTATGGCTGGCAGCGGCTTGTATTTTGGTTATGGCTATTGTAGGCTCATATATATTCCTACATCCCGAATCTGATAGTGCACCCGCTGTAGTGTATAAAGCGGCTCCCGAAACCATGAAAACACAGGAAGTGGTAAAAGCCCCTCTTGTCACGCCCATTGCTGAAAAAAGCACGCCTGTCCCATCAACTGTAGTGTATAAAAAGAACTTAAGAACAGCTAAAAAGCAAAATACTATCGCACCCGAAATACCTAGGGAAACCTTTAGCGTGCAGCAAGAAACGCAGGAAGAAAAAGACAGAAAAGGCGTGATATGCTATGGCCTGGAGCCTAAGTCCTTACCTCCTGAAAAAGTAGACTTCAAAAAAATGAAGGTGGTACATAATAATGAAATTGATGGCCAATCTTCAAACGTAGGAACAATGTATGCCACTACCACCAATGCTATTGACCTTAGGAAAATGCAGGTGGAGCATGTAAACCATATTGGCAGGATAGAATTTGATTTCGGCAACCTGAAAAGGGAAAACCGCATAGCCCATGCCCTATTTAATAAGCCGGATTATTATCCCGAAACCACCTCTCAGGAAGAATATACCCCAACACGCAATTTTTTTAAAACCATAATTAACACGCAAAATTAAAACCAATGAAAAAACTGTTTTTAGGTGCTGTGCTTATACTAATAAGCCTGACGGGCAAACTTTATGCCCAGGAATCACTCGAATCTCCCATAACCCGCTTCAATCGGCTAAGTAAGACCGACCAGACTTTTAATGGTAACAAGTCGTTTGCTTATGTTAGGGATTTTGTTCAGTTGAGGGAAGGGAAAATGATACTTGAACTGTTTACTACTGAAGATTATGATTTAATCAGGAATATGGATTCCTTATTGAGGGAAGTAAAAAAAGATATCTCCTTTTACAAAGACTCACTCGACGCTAACCCTACCGGTAATGTGCGTATAGACTATGCCTTGACTCCTGGTTATAACTATAAAAAAATCAGATTTAAGTTTTACCCTTCTAATGGGAGTATTTTTTTGAATAAAGATGGTGTTGTAAGTAAAATGAAATTTGAACAAGATAGTTTGAGGATTATATTTCAAAGATCCAGGCCAGGACTTGGCGGAAATTGTATGATTCCTTATACCATTCAGGTGACCCTATTATTAGACAATTACTATGATATAGATAAGGTGATAGCAACCAATAATTTCACTGCTATAATTGATACCCTTAAGGAAGCATCAAAGGGGAAAATGATAGGAAACACCACCATATATAGAAATCCATTTACAATTGTTTACAATCCGTATTATACAGGTAAAGAAGCATTGAAACGCTATGAATGGTTGATGAAAGATGAGTATGATATGCAGTCCACCAGATTTAAGAAAGGCAGATTCATTAGTATAAATGCCAATCTGGGTATTGGGTATGTAAGGGATAGAATGGTAACAATGGGGGACATAGGACTACAATACAATAACTATTGGGGCATAAACCATAAGGACCATAACCTGTTCAGGGTCTCCGCCACTCCATATTTATTTTGGGAACATAACCCCGATGGGTCATATTTGCTTAAAGACAACTGGTGGGTAAATGGTTCTATTGGCAGCATCTATGATAAACAATTCTATGGTTGGTATGGCAAGGAATGTACATTCGGCCTGGGTTATTTGGTAGGTGAAAAAGGTGGCTATTTCAAAAATACAACTATGAAGGTATTTACCGACCTGCAACTCAGTTCATGGGTCACCATAGTTCCCGAAATTATCTTTACAGATAATTTCAAACAGATTTTCCCTGGGTTTACGTTGAAGGTGTTTTAGTGCCAATTGGGAAGACCTAGAAAAAATGCAAATACCTCATTGCTATTATTAGGATTGAGGTATTTTTGTATGTATAATAACTGGATTATTGAGATAATGTTATTTTACTTCACTTGAGTCTGTTTGAAAATAAAGCCGCTTATCAATTAGAAAATTCGCTTTTGAACCATCTGTAAGAATATTAAAAGCAGACAAAACACCATCTTCAAAATACTTCCAAACAATATTTGTTATCCAATCAATGAAAATTATTCCATCGTCCATATGACTATGAGTTGGGTAATCGGAAAGAATGACTTCTGAATTATGGTCAAACCATGCAATTGTGAGGGTGTAAAACAAACTGTGTCAAAGTCCGCAAAATAGTGGAACTTTAAAAACACGGTAAATGAAAAAAACAAGCAAATTGTTTGAGTTTGACTACGAAGAGGTGAAGAACAAAGCCTTGGATCAACTCAAAACAGGTC
>CAIWHI010000861.1 GCA_903912435.1 uncultured Bacteroidota bacterium
CTATATATGGCAAACCTACAAGGCTATATATATATATATATATTGTAATGCGTATTTTTTAGTGGTTTATAATTTCTATTTTAGGTGTTTTTTGCACAATAAATAATTGGTAATGGGGGTTTTAGGGGATGTATTTTTTGCAGGGTATTATATCTAAAGTGCTATTCACTAGCCTATAACATATTAACATTAGGCATCTTCACGCATATTCCGTAAAAGCTTGGTTGTGATTTTAGGGCGGGTTAATTTTGTAGGTTTTTATGGTACACCAGTCTATAACATTTACGAATTGAAGGACGCTTCAAAGTAAAAGGACGAAGCTTGAAGCTTCGTCCAGTACCACACTCGTCATTTTATTTTATGATTTTAATTTAAATTTACTCCACCACTTCTTTAAACGAAATACCATAATGGGCCAGTTCGGTAAGCACAGGCCTGTAAACAGATACCATGTTTGGGAGTAATACTCCTGTAGGTGGCACAATCTTTTTGTTGAGTACCATGCGGGCCAGGATACCCATGGGCAGGCCTACGGTTTTTGCCATTGCTGAATGGTCCCTGTTCTCACCCTTGATTACCATTGAGCTGGTTACTTTTATCTTCCTGCCCTTGTGCATGTATTCTATCTCATGCTGCATCACTACCATGTCCTTGTCTACCGTTTCAAGTTTCCATTTATCAAGCAGTAATTCAAGTAATAAATCTGCCGATGTGGTAGTGGCAGGCATCAATGGTATATCATCAAAAAAGCCCAGCCATTTCAACATTGAGAATGCTTTATCGTCTTCTGCTATGCCCATCTTTGTAGCCAGGTAGGTAATAAAGTTACCATTGCCCGTATAGCCCGATTTTTTCTTCAACCAGTCGGTATAAGTCATACCCCGTGTATCAAACTGGTCGTCCTGGTCGGTAAGGCCATTAATCACAAATACCTGCCAGCCCTTACAGAATGATGGATGGCGGAGAGTGGCCCTTAAAAAAGTCTGTATTTCAGGCACATCATAAATATCAAGGTAGCGAGATGAATCCCTATTAGGGTACCAGGCCAATTGGCCTATTTCATCCACCTTTATTTTCTTATTGTGCTCAAACATTTTTTCGTAAGGCACTTCGACCTGCTTGCCCTGGTAGAGGTATTTTGCCCCACCCATGCCTGCTGTAATAATATTCTTGGGATTCCAGGTAAACTTATAATGCCATGGATTATTATCGCTCTCAGGGGCTACAAGGCCACCACAATACGATTTAAAGCTGGTGATGATACCAGATACCCTTTGAATGCCATGTATCAGCTTATTAGCTGTCATATGGTCAATTCCCGGGTCAAGGCCCATCTCGCACATAAACATCAGGCCGGCTTTTTTTACCGCCTCATCCATTTCCTTCATCTCCTCAGATATGTAGGACGATGTTATTAGGTTTTTCTTATGCTTCAGACACTCTCTTGCGAGTAGTATGTGTAAATGCGGAGGCATTAATGATATTACTATGTCGGCCCGCTTCACCAATTGCTCCCTGGTTGCGGGTTTAGTAATGTCCACTACAGCGGCCTCTGCGTATGGACTATCTCCTATTTTTTCTGCAATGTTATTGGCATCGCTATCGGCTACTATTACCTTCCATTTATTTCTTGGAGCATGAGTTAAAAAGAAATGAATGAGATAAATGGATGACTTCCCCGCACCGGCAATCAGAACTGTTTGCATAATAAATTGTCAAAAAACTGTAAAAATAATACAAATACTACATCAAAAGTAATAGTATTGCAGAGAATTTTCATAGCACAATTATACCTTATTTTTTTACACATACACTAAATTATTTATAACATGAATTCAATATGGAAAAATAACGCTATTGATATTAGCACTCTAAATGAGCTATCTAGGAACACAATGGCGGAACATCTTAATATTTTATTTACTGAAATCGGACAAAATTGTCTTATTGCCACCATGCCTGTAGGGCCAAATACCCACCAACCGAACGGATTGCTTCATGGAGGCGCTTCAGCAGCTTTGGCCGAAACTGTGGGAAGTGTTGCTTCAACGCTGATTATAGATAGCGAGAAACAAACATGTGTAGGAATTGAAATAAATTGCAATCACCTTAGGTCTAAGAAGACCGGAATAGTAAAAGCAACAGCCGAGCCTTTGCACATTGGCGCCACTACGCATATTTGGGATATAAAAATACGTGACGAGAAAGAAAAACTAATATGCGTGAGCCGATTAACTGTCGCTGTATTGAAAAAACCAGTATCGCTAAAGTAAAGCTGCTGCATATATTTGTTTAAATATATGAAAAACGAACCCTGATTTAACACTAAAATTAATGGGTTGATGATTAAATCACCAACCCATTAATATATTTTATCACTAATATTTACTACTTCGCGAACCTTAGTACCACAGAAGTTTGGAGATTTGAGAGCCTTACCAAATAAATCCCTTCGGGTAGAACCAGATTATTTATTGATTTGAATTCAGTACCCTTATTCCATACATCAGTAAAAAGTTCCCTACCAGCAGCATCATAAATGCCAATATTTAGATTTTCATCCAATATATCTGTTGCAAATAATTTCAATGAATTGGTAGAGGTAAATGTTACTCGATAGTCATTTGTCTTATTAACTCCCTCAATGGCAAGTGGATTAAATACATAAGGAGTAGAAAAGCCAGGGCAACCCGCAGAATCCACAATAACGGTATAGGTACCCGTGCCCGGGAATGTATAACTATTGGTTGTAGCACCTGCAATGGGCGTAGTACCATTATACCACTGATAAGTTGTGTAAGCACCAGAAACACTTAAGGTATGCCCTGAAACAGTAATAGCCGGACTAGGCGTAGGAATAATGGTTACTGTATGAATAGAGGTATAAGCAGTACCACCATGATAAACAGTCAATGTCATATCGTGTGTACCAGGGGTAGAAAAACATATAGTATCGATATTGCCATGAGGGTGGGCAATGGTAACACCAGGCATAGACCATGTTAAACTATCAATTGCACCTGAACTGGTATTAGTGAAAATTATACAGCTATCCTGGCAGGTAGTTGATAAATTAGTTGTAAATGAAGCCGCAGTAGTAGTAGTTGATGCACTTAAGGAAATACTATCAATTGCTACAGAAGGATCGGTACCAATACCATCATCATTATTTACCCATCTAAACGCTATTTTTACATTAGGATTATTATCTGCACTTGACGGTAATGGGTAGGAATAATGCGTCCAATAACCCTGTAATGGGCAGATAGGTAAAGTTTTGGCAGGATTAACCAATAAACTCCATGTAAGCCCTGCATCGGCTGAATAGTAAACAGAAGCATCATCATTAGTAGTTTCACCTGCTTCTATGTAGTAAAAACTCATAGTAATGGTATACTTGCCTGTGCAGTTAATAACCGGCGATATAGCCTTTCTATCGGTATTTGTACAATATACTAAGCCACAAAATCCACCTGCATCATATGATGCTCCCAAATCACCTGTACCGGTAATTCCACCAGGATTACCACCAATATGCAAGGTAGCACCAGTAGCTGTGGTGGAAACTGCTGCACAACCAGTGCCACAAACACCGGTTGTATGGCCATTTTCGGCACAGCTTACATACCAAACATTAGGCTGGTCTCCTTCGGTACCAATAGATTGTGTCCAGGCACCATTAGGGCCAACATAGGCGGTCACCAGCATACCTGTGGAACTACCACTCTCGAAATTCTCAACCCAGAATCTCTGGCTATAGCCCAGGTAGGAGGTACATATCAATAGTGCAATTGCGAATAAAAATTTGTTCATATTCTGTCAGTTTGTATAAAAGTACAGAAATTTCGATATTATCAAATTAAAAAGTAAAAATTAAAAAGTAAAAATTATAAAGACACGATGGTTAGGTTAAGGGTTCATTACATTGAATTTAAAAGTAAAAAGTAAAAAGTAAAAAGTAAAAAACCGCGCAGGGGAAGCTAAGAGTTACAATGCACTAAATTAATAAGTAAATATAAAAAACAGTTACTCCACCCCATCTACTTCCACATTATCACCCTCATCTACATTAAGTGCATGGAAAAGCCTGTGAACAGCAGGTGCTAGAATAAAACCGATATTGGTAATGAATGCCACCCCACTAAAAAGCGCGTAAAGTGAAGAAAAAATCTTGCCCCAAAAATTCTTCACCTCTGCCACAGGCCCCATTCCACTTAATATCATTGAGGCATTGTGTATTGAGTCTATCCAACAAATGTGGGCTATATAATGGTACCCAAGTATACCTATCATGAGGCATATAAACAATATGGCCGTGGCCACTATAAGGTTTTTCAGTATCCTTTTATAAAACACCTTAAATGGTGCCAAAGGCTTTCGTTTGTTTTCGTACAATTTTCAAATTGAAAATTAAAAATTAAAAATTAAAAAACCTCACAGTTAAAGCCTTCGAGATAAAATTTCATTTTAATACTACCAATAAAAATATCTAATATCAAGCTAACTACTAAATACTAAAACTCCATAAAAAGCTCATCTTTCTACTTTATACTTTCTACTTTCTACTATATACTTTCGACAGCGCAGCTTAATGGCACTTAAAATACTCAAAAGGTTCTTTACAACTCAGGCATTTATAAAGTGCCTTACACGATGTTGGGCCAAAGTTACTCACCAGTTCGGTTTCTGTATGGCCGCATCTGGGGCAATTCACTATTTCTACTTCAAATAAGCCCAAATCTCTAAATAATTTCCTATTGGGCGGAGCTATGCCATATTCTTTCAGCTTTCTTTTGCCATTTTCAGTCATCCAGTCGGTAGTCCAGGCAGGGTTAATTTGTTGTTCTATGGTCAGATTTTTCACACCATGACCAGCCATCACCATTCTTATACCCATAGCTATTACATCCATTGCAGGGCAGCCGCTATATGTTGGGGTAATGGCAATTCTCACAGAATGATTATTTTCGGTCCCACTTATTTCCACATTTCGCACTATGCCTAAATCAAGTATGGTGAGTACAGGCACTTCGGGGTCTGTAACATCGCTCAACCAATCCATTATTTCTTCTGTGGTCATAAAATATTTTACACGTTTTTCTGTTCTATATGAGCAGACATTAAAGTTAAATCCAAATTCCATCAAAAAGAGCATCCACATACTCGTTGCACTACTAATACTACCATTATCAGCCTCTATAGCACAGGGATTTAGTTCAGTTTCATTTTATGTATGTGCCCACCAGGACGATTGGCAACTATTTATGGGAACCAATGTATACAATGATATCCACGATTTCGATGAAAGGCAACCAGTTGCCAATGGTAAAAAAGTAATCCTAATCTACACTACTGCCGGCGACCTCAACGATGACGATACCAAAACCTGCGAGTGCAAAGATGTGCATGATACATCCAATAGCCGCCTGCCCTACTGGAAAGTAAGGGAGGCTGGGGCAAGAAACTCCACCCACTTTGCTGCCTGCAGGATGGGCGGCTGGGGACCATTAATACCCTACCCCGAATACACCACAGCTATGTTTCATGACCATACTATAGCCCGGTATGAATACAAAAATACCATCAGCTACTTCATGAGGATTAAAGCCGGGATGTTTGCCAAATGGGCTACGAATCCTTCAATATCTATTGGCACAGTAGATAGCTCTGCAACCTATAAAAATTGGGCCGACTTTGTAGCTACACTTTATTATATTTATAATACCGAACTCAATACAAACGTACCCTCGCACCAGGCATTTTTCAATTTCCCGGAATTCGATACTGTTTTCAACAAAGCCGACCATAATGACCACCTTCTTACCGGCCGTGCAGCCGCCGAAGCGGCAAAAATACTAGGGGGTAGCGAATCTGCCTGTTTCCCCGAAAACCTGTTTGTAGGCTATAACACCCAAAACCTGCCTGTAAACATTAGCAAACCCGATGCGCCCAACGAAGCGGCCCTTACAGCTGTGTACTGCCTTGCCCTGCTCGATTTTAATGCATGGCCCGAATGGAGTCCACTCTACCAGGAATGGACTACCCGCAACTACTACCGCGCTACCAATACCTGCGATGCCGAAATAACAGGATTGTCTCCTGATACTGCAAAAGGGCTAAGGGTGGTGGGTTACAACAACCCTGTGAATAAAAACCTGATGCTGCAGTTCAACCAATCGCCTGACGCCAAAATAAAAATTGACATACTCAATGGTAAGGGTGAAATAGTGAGGGAGGAGAAAACCAAAATCAGTAATAATAATCTGCTTAATATCACCACCGAATTTCTGCTAGATGGCACCTATTCTGTAGAACTAAAAATGGATCATGAACCGTTGACAAGAATTGTGTTCGAGGTAAAACACACAGAATCAGCAAACCACTAAATTTCAATAATCAACTTATAACCCCTACTTTATCACTACAAAAACTCAAAATCACTAAAACACCAATCCAAATAATAAAATCCGCTTACCTTAGCCTTCTAATGATTCAATACCTTAAAACAAGATGGGAATTACTTACCGGGCTACTACTGCTTATCGTTGCTAGGTTACCTGTATTGAATTATCCATTTTATTGGGACGAATCATGGTCATATGCACCAGGGGTAAAATTAATGTACCTGCATGGGCCCAGCCTAATGCCCAATGCTATTGATCTATTTTATTCGAGGGGGCATCCACTGCTATTTTATGCCTCTGCCGCTGCATGGATGAAAATATTTGGCGATTCACACATAGCCCAACATTGCTTTTGCCTGCTGGTATCCCTGCTTTTGATAGTTGTGATGTATGAAGCCTGCCTGAAATGGTTTAATAAGCGTGTGGCCCTTATGACGCTTTTATTATTACCCCTACAGATCATCTTCTTTGTACAGACCACCTTTCTGCTCCCGGAGATCATGATAGGGCTTTTAACCATGCTTGCATTGTATAACTACATTGAGGGAAAGTACTTTCTTACCTGGTTGAGCCTGACGGCATTAATGCTCACTAAAGAAAGCGGGATGGTATTAGGTCTTTTATTAGGCATTCATGCTACCGTCAATTTCCTAAACCGAAAAGAGTCATTAAAAACCAGATCAAAAGACTTTGCTGCTATTGCTCTTTCCGGCCTGACGATTGGTATGTACTTTTTATTACAAAAGCATCTGAATGGTTGGTATTTCTACCCCGAGCATACCGGCTATATACAATGGGAGTGGCAGATATTTTGGGACAAATTCAGGTTTGCAAGTTATATTATGTTCATGCACGACCACCGAACATGGCTCTTTAGGTTATTTATGGGTCTAGGCGTTGTAGCTTGTATTTACTCAAAAAAAATCAGGCCTGCAACTCCACTTATAATTGGTACCTTCATTTATCTGGCTGACGAAATACGACTGTCTATATTACCTCGTCCTGCATTATTTGTACTAATGTTACTATCCATCATCTTTACCGGTTGGCAACTGGTAAAAACCTATACCGACCACAATTCAAAACGTAGTCGCTTCCTAATGATTGGGGTATTTTTCATTGTGGCCTATCTTCTTTTTACCTGTATCAATTTCTTTACCGCCCGCTACCTGCTTTGCATATTCCCTATTCTGTATATAATAGTAGCTGCATGGACTGATACCTATTTAGATAAGCTGCCGAAATATAGTGTATTTGCAGTTTTGGCTGGGTTTGTATTAATCACAATTTTTGAATTTAAAGACAATAAAGGATTGGGCGATATTAACCTTGGTGCTATTGATGCAATGAAGGTGCAGGAAGAAGCAATAACCTGGCTTGAAAATGCTCAGGTATTTGAAAACAATATTGCAGCTGGTAGTTTCCAGATGAGAGAACACCTGCAGAAACCTTATACAGGCTTCCTGCATACCAATAAGAAATTTAGTAAAACAACTTATGACGTACTACCTACCACGGACTACCTTATATTTGATAATATTGAACCAGATATCAACTTCGACAAGCTCAAAACTGATACCCTATTCTACCCTGTATATAAGAGTACACATGGCGAGGCAATTGTAGAGATTTACCGCAGGAAAAAATAATGATTTGATTTTAGAAGCAATTGAAAACTACAAATTCTTAGCCTTGTTGTCTGCCCTTTTCTTAACAAGGTACATAATACCCTTAAAGCTTAATTCAATGGCCTTCCACTTAAGGTAGCCACCTATAAATTCAAAAGCTATAGATTTGATTTTACTTTTTCCGGGTTTGGCTGGCTCAGCTTCCGGATCGGCGGCAGCGGTTTTGTCCTCACTTTTGGAGAGACGGCTGATAATCATTTTCACTACCGGCATTGCCCATGTACTTGCTCCACCCAAAAGATCGAGGGGTAAGCCACCCTCTAAAATACTGGCACCACCCTCTTTACCACCCAATAAATCACCCATAGAAAACAGACCTTCCTCTTCCATTTTCTTCCGCTTTTTCTGCAATCGCTTTTTCTCCTTTTCGAGTTCGGCGAGGCTGTTTAGCTTTTTAGGATAAATTCCCATTGGTGGTGAATGAATGTTATAAAATGGGGTTATTCATTGTCATCTTCGTCCTCGGCATCATCATCTTCGGTAAGCACCCTGATGATGCTACCTGCAAAAAAGCCGGTTATCTTTTTTCTGAGTGCGAGCAACAAGAACAACAATAGGAAGTAAAACCCTGCTGTGATTAATGATGCCGCCATATGCGACAAACCTGCCGCAATCATACACTCCGTGATGGCTAATCCGGTAAAAATAATGAAGCAGAAAAACACAAACATGCCTATCATAGCGTAGATGATATAGCTAAACAGGCTGGCTGTTTTACCAATAATATTGACCTTAATCAATCTTATGTAAACATCAGCAACTCTTGTTATCTGCTCCTTTATCTGACCGAAAATGCTCATATACAAAACTGGTGGTTAGGTATGATAAATATTCTCCTCATGCCCGTCACCTTCTTTCTTGTATTTTCCCTTTAGCTTGTCTAAGCCTTTTTTCAGTTTTTCAAGGTCTTCCTGGCGGGTTTCCTTATCTGTTGCCAGCACATAACCTACTGCCACACCTACTGCGGCACCAACTAATAATGTAGCTATTGTATTCCCAATCTTTGCCATAATGCTCAATTAATATTTTCAAAACGGGTTTAATTCATGGTATAAATCCAATACA
>CAIWHI010000862.1 GCA_903912435.1 uncultured Bacteroidota bacterium
AAACGCAAGCAAATTATTGGGACTGATTATAAAGACGAAGGTCTGGGAGAGGTTGAGGTATTAGCTTTTTCCGGTAGGGATAGTAATGTGCCTAATGGATTGTGGGGTGAATTGGCTCGGCAATTGGGTAGGGAGGCAGAGTTTAAATCTTTGTGGGAAGGTGGTTTAAAAGCACCTATGCCAAGCGAATGGATAAACATGCTGAAAGGCAAACCCAAGCTGATTTTATTAGATGAATTACCACCCTATTTAGAAAATGCAAGGACTATTACAGTAGGTGCAGGGGATTTATCTATTGTTACAACTACTGCATTAGCCAATCTGTTTAATGCGCTTAACCATAAAGAATTAAACAATATCCTGATTGTAATTTCTGACCTAAAAGCTACTTACCAAAGTGGTACTCGTTTATTAATATCTTCTTTTGCTAACCTTGAAGGTGAAATTAAACGTTTTTCAATAGATATAGCACCTGTAAGTAGTTCGTCTGATGAGATTTATGATATTTTGAGAACAAAATTGTTTGCCAAATTACCCGATAAAACCGCTATAAATGAAATAGCAGTAGCCTATAAAGCAAAAACGGAAGAAGCAAAAAATTTGGGGTTCACCAACTATAATCCCGATAAGATTTTTACAGGTATAAAAGAATCCTATCCATTTCATCCATCTATTAGGGAACTATACGAAAGGTTTAGAGAAAATCAGAATTTTCAACAGACCCGTGATTTGATACGCTTAATGCGCAAAGTGGTTACTTCTGTTTGGGATACGGACTTAGCCGACAAAAGATTTCTGATTAATGCCTATGACATTGATTTGAATGAAACATCAATGAATACTTCTATTTCATCCATAAAACCCACAGTATTAAATGCAATAAGTAAGGATATTGCCAATGAAGGACGAGCTACTGCCGAATTGATTGATACGCAATATAAAATTGAGTTTATTTCACAAATTGCAAAGCTGATTTTAGTTGCATCGTTAGCTGATGTACCCAATGCAATTTTAGGTCTTAACCAAAACGAATTAGTAGGGTACTTGGTAGAACCTGATAAGGATATTACCAGTTACCGCAATGCTTTTGAAGAGTTTTTGTCGCAGGCATGGTATATACATGTGGACAAAGACGGTAGGCTCTATTTTCAAAACGTGCAAAATCTTATTGCACATCTTAATAGCCTTGTTGATGGCTTTGATGAAGAAAGCGCAAGACTTGAAATCCGTAAGTTTTTAGAGGAACGTTTTAAACCTGTTGCTAACGATTGTTATCAGAAAATTTTAGTTTTCCCGCCAATTGACCAAATAAAACTGGATGAAGAAAAAATACATCTCATTTTATTTGAGCCTAATATAGCAGGTGCAGGTTTAAACCCCGATTTACTTCGTTTGCATGAAGATACCCAATATAAAAACAGGGTAATGTTCCTGACGGGTGAACGGAATACAATGGACAACCTGCTTAAAAGAGCAAAGGAGTATAAGGCAATACAACGGATAATAAAACAAATGCGGGAAGACAGAGTGCCAGAAAACAATACGCAGTTTGAAATGGCAACAGACCGTGAAATTAAGATAGGGCAACAATTTTTATCTGCTGCAAGAGAAACTTTTGTGAAATTGTATTATCCAATCCAATTCAAAGGCAATGATAAATTGGCTGATTCTGATTTCTTAATGGACTTTAAAGGCAACAACTATAATGGCGAAGACCAGATTAAGAAGGTTTTGACCGAAAGACAAAAATTTACATCCGAAGACCCAAAAGGCAATCCATTTAAGGAGAAATGTTTACAACGTCTTTTTACCCTTGATGAAATGAGAAGGGAGGATTTGAGAAGCAGGGCTGCATCCAACCCTGCATGGCAATGGCATCACCCAAAAGCATTGGATGAACTGATAGACTACTGCATAAAAACAGGTGCATGGTTTCAGGTGGGTAATTATATTCAAAAAAATCCACCAAAGGAAGATACTTCTGTTACAGTGCAGGCAACTTGGCAACACAAAGATAAAAATGATGCCGTACTAAAAATATTACCCAAAAACGGTGATGTGGTGCATTACGAATATGACCATGAACCAACTACGGCATCGGATAAAGTTACCGATTTTAATAACTGGCGCACCGATGAAATGGTAGTGTATTTTCTTTGCATAGATAGCAAAGGAAAAAATGAAATCGGCAAAGCCTGTAAATGGGTAAACAAATTATCGCTCCGGTATAACGCCTATGATGCCGGAGATGAAAAAAAGATGAAGTTGGAAGCCTCTGCTGCCGATACCAAAATACTTTATACCACCGATGGCTCAGACCCTAAAGACAACGGAGCCAAGTATGCAGGTGATTTTATCATTCCAAAAGATACCCGTTTTGTATTGGCTATTGCCGAGAAAAAAGGTATCTATTCCGATAAATTGGAAATACCGATAAACTGGAACAAACCCGAAGGACTGAAAATTGATAAAGCTAAACCTGTGCGTTACGAAAAACAGGGTATGTATAAAACCAATAGCAATAAGGACACTTATGAAACATTGGAGTTATTTAAAAAACACGGTGCAACCTTTAGTGAAGTATATCTGAATTTCACATTCAAGTTTAATGGTAAAGACTCATGGTCTTCTATCACATTTGATGCTGCTTTAAAACTGACTAAGGAACAGATAGAAGCCCAAATAGACTTTATGCGGAGTTCCCTGAATATTGAAGGTACTTTTGAAACAACAATCCAATTAGGTAGTGTCAATTTTCCTAAAGGGCAAGCATTTGAAGATTGGGTAGCAGATAAGCACATACAATTAAACAGTTTAAAACAAGTAGAAATTGTACAATAAGACAGGAGGGTATTATGGCAAAAACTAATGATAGTGAAAATATCGGTTTTGGTTTCGACCCTGTTGAATCTAAGCACCACTTTTTGGTAATCATACCAAAAACAGGTGTGGGTAAGATATTGATATACGAGCGTTTTGAATGGGGTACAGAGGAAGAAAACGATATACAAAAATTATCGGGAGAGCTATCCATTTTTGACCCACCCGAACAAAGGATAGACCAAAGATTTGATAGATTGAAATGTGAACTATCCCGCAATAAATGGAAAGAAATAGAAAATACAGTCCGTACCGAATTTAATCAACGACTAAAGGAGTATGGTAAAAAACCTGCCACATGGAAACAGGGACAAAATGCCATACAGCGATTGTTGGGTAAGGAATTAACCCTGCTTTGCTGGGCAATAGAGGATTGCGATATTAAAGTAATACCCACTGCCATAAAAAACTGGCAGGGTTTAAAGCCGGAAGAACGATGGTGGCTATATACAATGACTAACGCAAGCACAGGTGAGGCAAATACAAAGTATGGCTGGCGTACTGCAATACGGTATGCCCTTACTGAAAATCCGGTTACAGATAAGTATCAGCAACGCAGCATTTTTGACCAATATGTAAATGATATAATTGACGGTTAAAACACCCAAAAACAAAAATGAATCAGGATTTATCATTTATTGAAGTTCAGTTTCCGGTTAGTAAAATATCTAAGGAAAGCTATAAAGAACGGAAGGCAGGACAAAGCCAAACACTTACCGGATTGGGCAAGTGGTGGGGACGTAAGCCATTGATATTGGTAAGGGCAACAATTTTGGGCTTATTACTACCCGCAGGAAATGATCCGGTAAAGGACAGGGATATTTTTCTGAAAATATTAATGATGGATAACGAGGGGGTTTGGAAACGGAAAAACAAATTGATAAAGGACGAAATCATTATAGAGAATCTCACATTTAAAGAATTGAGAGAATATTTTGAAGTGCCTGTTGATTTATTTGTTGAAAACAGCGACAATCAGGGCAAACTAATAAAGCAGGCAG
>CAIWHI010000863.1 GCA_903912435.1 uncultured Bacteroidota bacterium
CATCCCTTAACCCTGAAATCATCATCAGGCAAATAAGGCAGTACCACGTGAGCCGTATTATTGCCTCACCTTTTTTCGTAAAGCAAATAAGCGAGTACCTAAATGGCCATCATACCCACCTGGATAAGTTGACGAGGATATTTACAGGTGGTGCTCCGGTATTCCCCCATGAGGCCAGGATTTATAAGCAAGCCTTCCCTGATGCCCATATCGGAGTGGTATACGGCAGTACTGAGGCAGAACCCATTAGTGCCATATCTGTTGATGAACTTATAGCCAATGATGAACTTAACCTTGGCAGGGGCTTGAAAGTGGGTAGGGTAGATAAAAGTGCGGAGGTTAAGATTATTCAAATCTCCGAAGAGGCAATTGTTGCTGAAAGTGAGCAAGCACTATCACAACTTGAAATGCCAACCGGTACCATTGGTGAAATAATAGTAGCCGGAGACCATGTATTGAGCGAATATTATAACAATGATGAGGCTCTAAAACGGAATAAAATTTTTATCCAGGGCAAGTGTTGGCACCGCACAGGTGATAGTGGCTACATGGGCAATGATGGGAATTTATACCTTACCGGTAGGTGTAATACATTGATTACTATAGGTGATAAGCTGATTACCCCATTTGTTTATGAAGGTAGATTCTTATTAATTCCAAACGTGGAAATGGGAGCCATAATGATGTTGCCCAATGGGCTGACTGCTATTATTGAATTATCAGCTACAGTTAATAGGGAGATGGTTAAAACCAAAATAGAGAAAATGGACATCAAATTTGACCAAATTCGTTTTGTTGCCAAAATACCCAGAGACCCCAGGCATAATTCAAAAATTGATTATCCCAGGCTGAGATTTATGATTGAGAAGCCTTAGTGAGCTTATATTTCAAAAATTATATAAATTTAGGTAAGTAGCCCCGGCCTTTTGCCGGGGAAAAATGATAAAATCAAATTGGCTTAAGCCGAAATTTATTGATGGTGGAACCATTTACCCTAGTTTGGGCTAAAGCCCCAATCCTTTATTTACTTCCAACCCCGCCCTAAAGGGCAGGGCTACTGAAAATATTTCGCCATTATTGGCTATCATGCCAACAATATCTTCCATTATTGTTTGGCTTGTTGTTGAAATTCGGCACTGCCCTTTTTCAAATATTCCTTTATTTGGGTAAAATCCATTTTCGACATTTCAAGCGAGAGCTTTTCTTTGATATCCCTAAAAACCTGAACAGTATCAATACTTGTATCTGATACTTTATTTTTCGTCTTCATAACCTATAATTTCTTTTGGTGAACTTATCTCAAACTAGTACAAATTCAATGCCTTAAATTAGACTCTTCCATCACTTTTTCAACATTTATGTGAGATGCAAATAAAAAAGAACATTGTTCCTTTTTTTTGTATCCAAATGGAATTTTTCAACTATCTTAATAAAATAGGCATAATACTTTTGGTAGTTACCATATTCGTGTATACAATAAGAGTATGTTTGTTTATTATTCTTATGGATGTAAATATAGTATGTTTCTGATGCTGCATAAAAGTATTGTTTAAATTCCAGTTTTGGAATTTCCATACTAAAAGCTAAAAAATCAATGCTGTTTAACAAGAAAAACTTGGGTTCACAAATAGACATATAGGCATGGCTCTTGCAAAATCCATCCTTGAATACGGGGTCTTTTTCTTTAAAACTCGAATCAGAATAAAATACTAGAGGAGGAACGTATCTGTCAGTAAACCCAAGATCTTTTTCAACAATAATATAATCACTAGGCATCTGTGCGAATGAAAAAAGTGCATGCAATAAAATAGAAAATAAAAATGTAGTGCTTTTCATTTTACAGGCAATTGATGAATCTTGCTTTTAAATGTATAAATAAATTTCACTAATAGTCATAGTAAGGATCTTCTATTTGATGCGATAATATTTTACCAACCTTACTTCACTGTCAGGTTTCATCTTATATCTAATCTTTCAGTAGCCCCGGCCTTTAGGCCGGGGAAAAATGATAAAATTAAATTGGCTTTAGCCAAAATCCCAAAGGTTGTTTAGCCTGTTTGAAATGCCAAGAACTAAGAAAAAAACGTCCTCCTTATCCTTTTAATAATCCCCTTAACCAGCCCCCCATCTATTTGGAGCCTGCGGTCGGTAGTCCAAACAATAGCAATATAAACAGGGTATAATTTGCCAAAGCCTTTATTGCGGAGCTTAAGCGCCAAAAAACCATCCTCGTTAGCAGATGGCGGATGGTTAAATTTATCAACCTGCAATGCCTGCTCCTTCCTAAAGCAGGAACTTGCACCACCTACATTTACGGCTTCTTCCTTAAAAGTCTTTTTGAGCCATCTCAGTATATCCACAATAATCTCGTAGAAGAAATAGGTAAACCTGGAGGTAACCCCGGTTGGGATAAAGGTATACCGGCCATAACTCATAGATACGCTATCATTGGCAGCTAGCGGGCTTACCAGTGCTTCAATCCAGTCAGGTGGATAAATGCTATCAGCGTCCGCATTGAGTATGTACTTTCCCTTTGCTGCATCAAGTCCGGTATTGCGGGCATTGGTTACACCTTGTTTGGGTTCGTTTACACAGGTCACCCCTGATGCTCTTACCAATTGTTCGGTATTGTCCTTTGAGTTATTATTGACCACTATTATTTCTACCGACCTGTTGGTGACACATTGGCACAATGAGTGCAATGTGGTGAGGATTACCTCCTCCTCATTATAGGCAGGTATCACAATAGATACTTCGGGCTGCCCTTTTAGTAAATTTTGGTAATGCTGTTGAATAAAGGTTAATCTTGATTCATTGGTGTTTTGGTGGGCATCATTCAATTGCTTTACCCATACAGGAACAGTAAGTGACC
>CAIWHI010000864.1 GCA_903912435.1 uncultured Bacteroidota bacterium
ATAAAAGTAGAATAATTAAACAGTAGTAGGTTCATTTCTGCTACTGTTTTTTCGTTTATACGTCCTTATTTGTATTTTACTTTGGCTGTGCATTTGTTTCGGAGTTAGCATGTAATTAGAGTAGTGAGGTCTTTGATTATTGTAAATATCAATAGTTTCCTTCACTATTTTCCTTATTATTGGTAGGTCTGCATGGTAGGTATCAATGATGAATTCCTGCTTTAATATGCCATTTATTCGTTCCGCAACGGCATTTTCATATGGGTCTCCATTATTGGTCATACTGCAGGTTATCTTGTTTTTAGACAGTATTTTCTGATAATAATCAGAGCAATATTGTACACCCCTATCCGAATGATGGATTAACTGGGATGTTTCATTTTGTCTGTTTTTGATAGCCATTTTTAAAGCCATTATGCTGCTTTCTGTATTCATGTTGTCGGCAACATAATATCCCATTATCTTCTTGGAATAAGCATCGGTAACCAGACTTAAATAGCACGGTTTTTCGCGCTTTCCGATATAGGTTATGTCCGATACCCAGACTTGTTCAGGTCGGAGAATGGGCATTTCGAGTATCAGATTTTTATGTTTCCTGAACCTATGGTGCGAGTCGGTGGTAACATGGTAGCTGCGTCGGGCTTCAACCAGTAAGTGGTTGGCCCTCAGTATACCAAAGAACTTATCCCTGCCTATCTTCATCACCTGCAGCTTATCCAGAAGCAGGTAATAGAGCTTTCTGGCGCCTATCCTTGGCATAGCCACCCTTGTTTGAGCTACCATCTCCACCACTTGCATAGCTTTGGATTGCCTACCCGCTTTGCGTCTTAAACTGCGGTAATAAACCTGTCTGTCTATCCCGAACAAATGACAGGCAAACACTAAAGTTTGGTCTTGTTCTTTGGCAAATCGTTCGATTGTCCGGGAGGTGAGTTTTTTCTTATGTCAATTTGGTATTCTTTTTCTGCAAGGTCAATCATCATATCAAAGATGATCGCTTTGCTGTCTGATACATGGGCTTGTTGTTCCAGGAATGACTTCTGTTTCTCCAGTAGCTTGACCTTGGCTTCCAGCTCCATGATCCTCTGCTCTGGGCTCTTGGGCATGTACGATGGCGTTTGGTTCTCCCAGTCAAAGCTACCGTATTTTCGTAACCATTGCATCACGGTACTGCGCGCCTGGATACCGTACTTTTTTTTAGCCTGGTGAGTTGAAAGTTCTCCACGTTCAACTTGTCCAACAACCTGCAACTTAAATGCTTGGCTGTAATCTTTCTGAGTACGTTTAACGTACTGCTCTTCCTTTTTTTGTTCCATACGATACTTTTTTGTGTATCGCTATTTCAGGACTAGACATTATTATAAAATATTTGAGCCTTCCGGATTTCGGGAGGCTTTTTTTTGTGGGAGAGGGAAATTTATAAGCTATCCTAGTGATGATACCTATAAAACCCAAAAAAGCCATTCAAAATTTCTAATAAATAGTACACACCGGCAATACCAGTACCTATAGCTATCAGTACATTAATTTTGTATTGCCTGTGCGACATCTTATCCGCCTCTATTTCCAATTCGGATACCCTGCGCGCTTCATTGCTTATATACCTTTCGTCCTCAAGTAGTTTGCCATAGCTGCCTTGTTTTTGCAGGTCTTTACCCCTATCTAGGGTTAGTTGGAAATTGTCTCCGTTTTGTATTGCCAATCCATTTTGGGTTAAAAATTTACCCAGTGATGTTGACATGTCAATACCACGCCATACGTTTTCAAATTCAGGATTATTAATAAAGAGCTTTTGGTATTCATCGTTTGGGATATTCTCAATAATATCATGCAAATTGAAATCGCCATTCAATGGTATTTTGTTTTTTTGAAGCAAATAATTCAGCAGTTTGATCCGTCTGTCGTCGAGTATATTGGTTTGAAAGGCTTGTTCCATATGTTAATAGTAGGCTTTTAAAAGCCCTAACAAACAGAATGCCAATTGAAGCTCAATGAAAAATTGACACTAAAGAATAAGATTTTAATCTGGAATTGCGACAAATTGTAATACAGTGAGACACTTAGCCATATGTGGGTAAGGGGGGTTATATAGGAATTGTAGGGAGTTAATTATTAAATGGCTCCATGTTCACAAAAATTATTCGTTCAGGAAACGTGAACAATCGAAAATAGTGAACAGGCTCTATAATATTGAATATGCTCTATAATATTGAATATGCATCCGTTATTTCTACCCTAAATGAAGCAAAGGATCACTTATTACCTCACTCTTTCTTTTTCATTCATTATCCATTATGGCCAAACTATTTTATGTACTTTGCAAAATTGCTCAAATGTATACTATGAAATACGTATTCCCGCTGCTGGTATGGTTATTATCAATGCCATTAGTTGTTATCGGACAAATAAAGAAATTGATTCCCGGAAAGGAAATACATAGCAAGCTTATGGCTGGTAAGCATGATAAGTATGCTATAAAACTTAAAAAGGGGGAATATGCAACCTGTGTAGTGATGCAGGAAGGAGTAGATGTTGCAATAGACATCTATAGTCCAATTTTTAAATTAATTAAGTCTTTTGATTCACCCAATGGTCAAAATGGACCTGAGCCAGTTTCTTTTGTAGCTGATACAACAGGTGTTTATTTGATGGATATATACCCAACCAAAGTACCAGAAGGTATGCCGGAAGCTGATAGAAAGGCTATGGATAGCATCAACCAGGGTAATTATTCAATACAATCGTACAAAATACTTTCAGTATCGGCTTATGCTGCCCAACTAGCCAGTGAAAAAGTGGAGCTGGAAAAACTGAAAAAATGCTTGTATGATAAAGCCCATCCTATTAAAACTGTTGAGGCAGGTAATGGTTTTGATGACTTACAGGCATTTAAAAATATATTGAAAGATGCAACTGTGGTTGGGCTTGGGGAGGCAACCCATGGCACCAGCGAATTCTTTAAGATGAAGCATAGAATGCTGGAGTTTCTGGTAAAGGAAATGGGCTTTTGTTCTTTTTATATAGAAGCGAGTATGAGCAGGTGTAGATACATAAATGACTATGTGCTCTATGGTAAGGGAAACCTGGATACAGCAACAGCAATGCAAGGTTTTGTGACATGGAGGGTGGATGAGGTACGCGATATGATAGAATGGCTAAGGCTATATAATAAGGACCAGGAGGTGGGTAAGAGAGTGAAATTTTTAGGCTACGATTTGCAGATAAATGATGTAGCATGGCGTGGGCTCCATGATTTTTACAGAAAGGTAAAGCCCGATAATTTGATACTTCTGGATACATTAGAATCGCAATTGTTGCACGCGGCACAATTGTCTAATTTACAGGATAAAAATGCCGAGGGAATGAAATTATATACCCAAGCATATAAGCAATGCATTGGTATACATAAGGATATAGAATCTCAAAAAGTAAAGTATATTTCGGCAATGGGAGAAAGTGGTTACGATGAAAATTTAATGAACATTACCTTGATAATACAGGAAATAGAATCTTATAAGGATGGATTTAATAACAAGCGAGATATTTATATGGCGCACAACATTCTTTATCTGCTCCGGAAAGAGAAAAAAGGTGGCAAAGTGGTGGTATGGGCACATAATGACCATATTAGTATTGCCAATCAGTTTGATTTCACCAATATGGGTATGGTTTTGAAAGACTCACTGAAGGATAAATACTATGCTATAGGTTTTGAGTTTTATACCGGTTCCTTCCAATCGAGGAATATAGACCTTAAAAATACTTCATCAGACTGGGATGTAAACACCATAGGTACCCCGCCCGAAAACTCACTGCCCTACTATCTAAACAATACAGGTAAGGATATGTTGTACCTCGATTATCATAGCATGGGCTCGCTCCGCAATTTTTCAAAAACCCTGGATATGCATTCAGTTGGGTCAATGTACTCTGCCTCATCTCCCACGGTTTATCCCGCTACACTGAAAAATTTTGATGGTTTGATTTATATAAAGAACTCTACTGCTGCAAAGAATTTCAAAAAAGTGAAGTTGAGGAATTGATTATTGGTTATGCGATAAAAGAGATAACAGCTTCACCATTTTCTTTGGCCTTACAATAGAAATCTTTTATGAGTTTAAAATATTCTAAATGGTATTGAAACGCCTCGTCGCCTTCTGGCCACAATATACCTGGATCAGAGTCAATTCTCATTTTGGCATCTGCATTATCAAACATTATTTTAAATTTCTCATCAGAAATCTCTTGTAATGCATCCGAAATTTCTTTGACCTGATCCACGGTACGATATTCTGCCGGACCATATCCCATATCCAGATCTTCATCAATAATATAATCTCCAAAAATCACCCATTTCAATGGTGGTTTTGCTTCTTCGATTGTTGAAATGCCATGACCGGTTAAAATATAAAGAATTCCTTCCCATGTTTTATCTATGTCTAATAGTGCCGGATCAATATCGTCCAAAAGGCGTTCTTCAAGCAATAAATAATTTTGGAGATAACCTTCAAGTTCATTTTCACTTACTCTAAGTAAATACCCTATCATGCTCATATGTAAATGGTTTTCGCTTGCTAAGATAGACATTTATTGTACTTATACATGGTTGTATAAAATCTTATTATTTGTCCGTTCAACCCTATCGCCAAATTTTTTTATAGCAAAAATGGTTTAACAATCTTACCTCTCAGCAAATAGCTTAAACTGGTCAACCTCATCCTGATGATACTTTTCAAACATTCTGCCCATTAGTTTTGACATTAATTTGGGTAGCCAACCTACAAATTGCACATCTTCCATTTTCAGCTCAAATAGGGTCTTATTATCAGTTATCCGTGTGAATCGGTATACTGTATTATGTTTCATTACTGTTTTCTTACCAGCCAGGTGTTCATAATATCCCTTTATCTCAAGTGGTAAATTATAGGAAAGTAGGGTCTCGATAATGGTGATACTTTTATGTACATATTTTGTTACGCAGTTCACCTCGTTAGTAGTACCTGAGATGCATTCATAACTGATTAATTCTTTCTGCCATTCTTTAAGGTTTTCCTTATTACGGAATAATTCTACTACCCTGGCTATAGGCTGGTTGATTTCGGTGGAGAAGGTAAATTTCATGCTATGTATGATATGCTTTAGGTTTTAAAGGTATGTAAAACATTTTGTATTGAAATACATGTTTTTCTTTATGCATAATCTGTTACTGAGGTAAATATTAGTGAGGATAAAACCCAAGTTTACGTTTTGTTGGCGGATTAGTAATTGATAAATAAATGCTAATACAGGGGTAAATCTAAATAAGTAATTAAATTTGTGAGTAAGCTTTAGTATAACTGTACAAATAGTAAATACACCGTTTAATGAAAATTAATATTGGCATTGTAGATGATCAGCAATTGTTTTTAAGATCGCTCAGCACCCTCGTCAATACTTTTGCTAACTATGAGGTAATCATAGAAGCCATAAATGGTAAAGACCTGATTCAAAAACTTGGTCTGGCAAAAGTAAAGCCAGATATAATGCTTGTGGATGTAAGCATGACTGTTATGAATGGCCCAGAAACGGTTCAATATTTGTCAGGTCATTTCCCTGATATCAAAACTGTTGCATTGTCAATGAAAGATGATGAAACATCTATCCTCAGTATGCTACGTGCAGGGTGTTGTGCCTACCTTATAAAAGACATTCACCCTGTAGAGCTTGAAAATGCACTGAAAGAAATAGAAGCTACTGGTATTTATAATGGCGACACTACAAACATTAAATACCGTAGGTTAAGGGCTAATGGAGTAGACATACCCATAATTAAAGACCGCGAACGCGAATTTCTGCAGCTTGCATGCAGTGATCTTAATTATAAGGAAATAGCTAAAAAAATGTACCTCTCCGAGCGCACTATTGATGGGTATAGGGAGTCCCTCTTCGAAAAATTACAGGTAAAGAGTAGGGTAGGTATGGCCTTAGAAGCACTGAGGAGAAATATCGTAAGCCTATAGCCACTTTAATATTAGTTCTCGGTAATAGCAATTTCGGTGCCCGATGCATCAGATCTTATTTCGCTAGTGAAGTTTATCTGGGTTGCACGGTACTTAATATTTGACAGGCCATAACCTTCCATATTTTCTTTATATTCAAATCCCTTTCCATCATCTTTTATTACCACCATCAGCCGCTTCGATTTGAGTATTATTGTTACCCAAATGTTTTCACAAGCTGCATATTTCACACAGTTATTGATACATTCTTTGGCTATAAGGAAGAGGTTCCGTTTTACAGGTTTGGTGAGAATGGAGTGTTGGAGTCCATCAGCAATGCTGAAATGTACCTGAATACCTATTGCCACTGCGGGTTTGGCTGCATACTGTTCCAAACGGCTACAGAGATCACTTATTGTATCATGCTTATCGTCAAGAATCCAGATCATATCCCTGAGGCCAATTGTTGCATGCTCCAGGTTGTCCTCAATATTGGTTATATACTCTTGTTGCGATGGGTTTGCCTTAGCAAGGTGGGCAAACACCTTAACACTATTAAGGCTGCTGCCTATATCATCATGCAGGTCAGACGCTACATCTCTCCTTATTTTTTGTTGCTTCATTATCTGGTAAAGCCTTATTCTGTAAGCCCCATAACCAAAACCAATAGCAGCAATAATGATGATGACTTTAAACCACCAGGTTTCATTCCATTTAGGCAGGTACACCAATGTAAGAACTACTGGTTCACACCATAGATCATCTTCGTTAGCAGCTTTAACCTCCACATGATAAGTGCCATGAGAGAGCCCGATGATGTTAATATAATTTTGGGTTCCGATATTCACCCACGATTCATTCTTTTCCTTAATGCGGTATGCGAAAGTTGTACGTTCAGGGTTACTATAGTTGATACCCGAAAAATTGAGCGTTACCTGCAGGGCATCATTAGGCACTTCCAGTTGTTTCAAATTCAGGTTTGTAGTATCAATATCCGTTGCATTATTTGGCCTGTCAATAAAAACCCTGTTAATATAGAGTTTCGGAGGTATTAGATTAGTGGTGAATTTGGAGGGGTCTATGATGGTGAAGCCTTTTACCCCACCTGCATAGATGAGGCCATCCTTCATTGTCCCGGCAACTTCTTCAAAACTATTAGAATGCAGGCCATCCTCCTGGTAGTAACGTTTAAATTTTAAGGTATTTAGGTCAAGTACTGATAGTCCGTTATCACTGGTTATTACCAGACGATCTTTTACCGGGAATATCTGATACACGCCATTGTCAGACAAGCCATACAATGAATTGAATATTTTCTTGACCTTAAAAGTACTATCCAATTGAATAATACCGGTTCCATAGGCTGCAATCCAATAATACCCATTTGCTTCACACATGTCGAAGAAGAGGTTTATCTTGGTTTTGGATGAGTCAATAATGGTTAAGGGTGTTGATTTATCAAAATTTGGGGATAGGATGGAAATGATATGGTCTGATAGCACCCAGATACGGTTTTGCCTATCTTGATAAATATTATTGACCACACTCGATGCTAGTGGAACTTCAGATGTATTATCAATCTGTTTTACAGAGTGTTTATTATAATTCCATAGGAGGATGCCTCTTCCATTTTCGGTTCCCATTATTATCAAAGAATCACCATCATATACATGGCTATTTACAGGGTCTCCACTATAGGATGCTAATTCAGGATAATATGATACCACGGGCTGTACAAAATTATTGTCATAAATAAACATACCCTGTCTTGTTGAGGTATGAATGCGGCCAATTTTGTCTTCATATATATGATTGTAAAGATGGTCTTTATCTATGATGGTAAACTGTCTGTTTTTGTTATCTATATGGGCTAGGCCATTTCGTAAACCAGCAAGAATATCGCCACTTTTCAAAACATGTATGCTTCGCAGGTGATCAAGAGTGTTATTGGTTACTTTGTCAAAATATACAGGCTGGTATGGAGTTTCAACCCCTGTAATAAATGCTAAACCCTGCTGGCATCCAAGCCAGATATTGCTTTTTTCATCTGAATAAATACATTGTACCGAACTCAGCCAGTCTCCATCAGTGCTATTACCCGCTTCTTTTAAGATGGTATATTTTCCTAAAGAACTATTAAATCTGAATAACTGACTATGGCTGGCAATTAGAATTTCATTCTGAGATGTAGTACAAATGGCTTCAATTGCCTCAGAATTAAGTGCAGGGAGTATGCCGCAGGGATTGTTTTCTACATGTATATCATAATTATTGTTGTCGAAAGTAATTATTCTAAGACCCTGACTTGTGCCTAGCAATAACTTATTGCCATTTATTGGTATGCAACTATTGAAAATGATGCAGCCCAGGCCTTCAATATCATTGAGCATTGATATAGGATACTCTTTTATCTTTCTGGCTGTTTGCCCATTATAAATAACAATGCCAAACCAACTATAGAAACACCAAATATTTCCAAAATGGTCAGTAAAAAGTAGATGGGCTTCTAAATTATGATTATCAGTTGAATGTAAAGGTCCATCCAATTCATTAAGGAATGTACTATTTATTATGTCGAAAACACTTAAACCTGTAGATGAGCCAAGCCAGATCTTATTGCTCGAAAGTGCCATAGACATGCCAAACTCATCTACGTTCTTATAGCTAATTTGTCTACTTGTGTTTACTGATAAAGTTTTTAAGTCAATACCATTAAAGCCGAACTCCCCAGGGAGTGTCCACATTATTGATCGATTTGTATCTTCTACTATTTCCCTAATATCAACTCCACAAAGTCTTAATGGAGAATGAGCACTTTTAGAATAGTTAAGAAACTCCTTTCCGTCAAAACGACTAAGCCCATATTGGGTTCCTATCCAAATAAAACCATTTTTGTCTTTGTTAATTTTACGTATATTGTAGCTGCTTAATCCGTTATTCATTGTATATTTGGTAACATGCTGGTATTCAACAGCCTGGCCCATAGAAATAGAATTAGTGCAAACCCCTAAGATTAATAGTATATGTCTGATAACGTAATGCAAGATCCTCAAAAATGGTTAATTGTTTTCCTAATATACGCTGATTTTATTGACAATCCAAAAACTGTAATTGATGCCAATATTTATGTTGGATTAGACAATCTTTTTAAGGATGTTTTGACTACAACTATTAATCCTGATTTAAGTAGAATATGCATAATGATGGATAGTGCATCTTATCATCAATTGGAAGACGAAGATTATATTAGAAATACAATATCTTTGTATGAAATCAGTCGAGCTGAATTGACAGAATCAAATTGTCTTAAAACAAAGACAATTTTGTATGAATCTCAGCGGTTACTTACCAAAGATGATATTGCATTAAAGAGAGCTGAACGCCACTTTTATCAAAGTTCTGATTCATTGGCCCAGATACTTAGTACAATTAAAGTACATGAGGAAGAGGAGGTTTTATTTATAACTTGGGATCACGGGGCTGGGTTTGGTATTTTTCCAGATAAACGAATTAAATTAGGTACCAACGACAATAAGCCTATTACAATATTTGAAAATAACATTGACAATTATTATTATATAACAAAATTCTGGAAATTGCCGCCTACATTCACATTTAATGGCAACTTTCTCCAATCCTTTAAAAGAAATAATGATCAGCAAATACCAATACCAGATATCTTAGATAGTACTGAGTTGACTATAGCACTTGATCTTTGGTTGAATTC
>CAIWHI010000865.1 GCA_903912435.1 uncultured Bacteroidota bacterium
GGAACTATAGCTGCTATTAGCGTATTACTACTAGCCCACGTGCCACCTGCTGTGGCATCACCCAATGTAGTATTTCCTCCAACACAAACCAATGGAGTACCCGTAATGGGAGTAGGATTAGGGAATACACTAACAGCTACAGTAGTTAAACAGGTAGTCGGCAAAGTATATGTTATAGTAGCTGATCCTATTCCAGTACCAAGAACTAAACCTGTGGATGAACCTACCGAGGCTATTGATGAATTACTACTAGACCAAGTCCCGCTGCCGGCGTCTGTTAATAATGTAGTATAACCAAGGCATACAGTTGTTAATCCGGTAATTGGATTGGGTGATGAATTAACAATAACTGATGTTGTGGTAATACATCCGGTAGCTATTATTTGGTAGGTAATAGTTGCAGTACCAGCAAGTATACCTGTTACAATTCCAGTAGTTGAACCAATTGCAGCAACAGTTCCATCACTGGATGACCATGTACCACCTGTAGTAGCATCAAACAAAGTAGTCGTAAACGTACCTCCATCGCAAACAGAGGTGACACCCGTTATAGGTAATGGTAATGGGTTAATGGTAACAATAGTGGTAATGATGCACCCCGTGGCAAGTGTATAGGTTATCATAGAGGTTCCGGGGGAAACTCCCGTTACGACACCTGTAGTTGAACCTATTGTAGCAATACTTAAATCACCACTCGACCATGTTCCACCGCCTACACCATCTGAAAGTGTCGAAGTTGTTAAACTACAAAAACTAGTAACACCAGTAATTGCAGGTGGATTGGGGAATACCTGAACTATTGTTGTTCGGTAACAACTTGTAGGCAAGGTATAAGTAATTACTGCTGTTCCACCATTTACGCCGGTTACTACACCACTCGAAGAACCGACTGAAGCAATAAACACATTACTACTTAACCATGTTCCTCCACCTGAGGCATCTGACAGAGTAGTTGTTAGTCCCTGACATACCGACAAGGTACCGCTAATAATTGCCGGTAGCGGATTTACTGTAACCACAGTGGTAATTTGACATCCTCCCCCTAGCGAATAGGTAATTAATACCGTACCTGCTGCCACCCCTGTTACTATACCACTCGCCGAACCAATTGTAGCAATTCCGGTATTGCCCGATATCCATCTACCACCGGTTATAGTATCGGTAAGGGAGGTAGTTTGCCCCACACAAACAGTACGAGTACCCGCGATTATAGATGGAGGGGGGGAGATAATAATGGTAAACCTGATATTATTTTGTCCGGCAACAGGGCAATTATCATCAGATAGATTGACATAGAAATAATAAGTGCCTGGTGTTACTCCAGTAGATGTCCAGGTAAAAGTACACGTTGGGTGATTGGTGCTGTCATTTACCTTTACAAAAGTAGAACCTGTAGGAAAACCGTAGGCATTTACATATATAGGATGACTCATATCCGCCTCTGTTGGGTTGATACTAATTGTAAATGGACCAGTATTACTGCATATTTTAAATGTAATGCTGTCTACAAGTACCCCATTGGTTGGTGATGAAAATACACCATTGGGAGGTGTTGTAGAGCAAGTTTGAGCCAATACCACCATTTCCCTCTGGCTGGTTCCGATAAAAGTATCATTTCGATATTCCCTGATATTATAAACAACAAGTGACCGTTGACTTGAACTGGGATTGAATGATATTCGCCCCGTTGAGGAATCGAATAACCAACTACCTGCATAACAGGTTATAGGTGTTGTTGCGGATACTGGTGTTCCTGTCCATGCTGTCCCGGTATAACCAACTGTACCTGTAGGAATAGAACCACATCCTGAACCATAACCCCCACCTGATTTACCTGGAACCAATGAATAAACCAAACTATCTCCATTCGGGTCTACCCCACCAGGATAATAAGTATCAGGATACCCTATACAGAAATAAGGTGTGGGGACAATTGTCAATGTTGGACTAGTATTATTATGGTAAGTATTATCAAGTGTATCAATAAGTGCAATTAATGAAGTACCCGCCCCTGTAATATTGGTAATGCTCGACTGACGCCCAGCCGAAGAGGCACCTGAACTGGATACACCCATATCGCCATTAAAAATAAATTGCCAGAAATGTGATGAATAGGGCATTGTATATTGCCCTGTATAAATAAATTTCTTAATACCAGGAATTGTATAGGACAAATTGGTACAAGTGGTAGAATCTGTATCCCTGGCACAAACAGGCGCTGTAAACAGCCCTGATGTTGGAGCCTGAATTGACAATGTAATAGTAGATACATATGTGCCGGCATTATAAATACATATAACAGGTACACTACTATTCAAAAAAGGGAAGGTGGAATTTCCACAATCACCATAAACAGTAAGAATAATCTTATAAGTATTGCCACTTTGCCATTGATAGGCCAAATCAACACCTGCTATATGATTCGCATAGGAACCAAAACTCGATATAACTAAAATGGCCGATAGCAGGAAGCTACGAAAACAGAATCCAAAACTCTTTTTCATATTAATTTATTATTAGGGTACTACTTATTAATGCTGAAATTGTTTCAACCTAAACTTTTCAAAAAAAAAGGGCAATTCAACGATAAAATTATAAAAAATTCTTTCAAATACAATATATGGAAATATTTTTTATTCCACATTTCCACATTCCCTCACCTTTATTAACTGTCAATTTATAATTAATGCATGACCCAAATATTTGAAATTCGAACAATGACACCTAATTAATTAATCTACTGATCATTTACTCCTTTCATAAATCGAATGCTAATATCAGGATACTTAGATTGGCGTAAGTATTCAGAAAATTGTTAGTAATCCAAACATATATATTTGGCAATAACATTCATAAACGAAAATAGCTTAGGAACGTTGATAAAATAAAGTCTATCATAGGGCGATGTTATTTTTCTATTAAACAAGGCACATAAACCACGAATAGCAACCAATTTTAGGAGTAATGCAACGCCGCAGAAAACGAAAAGAACAAGCTAAATGGTGGACTTAATTTAGTCATCGTTCATTAAAAATAAGCCAAAGCATTATAAGTATGGTTTTCTCTGCATTTTTAAAAACCCAACATGAAATGCTAAAAATCCCTTCCAATTATTAATAGATTTTGACTATACCCTCACCCGGCGTATATTTGCACCAAATTCATTTTAATATGACCATTACAGTCTTGATTATTACATCCGCAGTGATTTTAATGGA
>CAIWHI010000866.1 GCA_903912435.1 uncultured Bacteroidota bacterium
AACCTTTTAAGGGGCTATGTGAAATTCGGATGAGTTTTAATACTTCAATAGGGTTGAGTATGCACAAAAAAAATACCGGAGCATGTCCGGTATTTTTTTTGATGTTTTTAGGCACTAAGGCCGGTATTATTAATAGCCTGAGTAAATAGAGAAAATCTCAATTTCGTAGTAAGGCTGATCGTCGTTACGATAAGAGATATCGTACATGTGAACAGACATAACGTCGTTAACATAGATGTGCTCCAAATAATGTTGGTTAGTGTACCTCTTCAATTTAGTGCGGTAGTAATCCATAGAAGCAACTACTTGTTTCTTGATTTTTTCATATTCTTCCCTGTCGCTAGTTTCAAATTTAATAGCTACGTGGTTGTGGTAAGAAAAACCATCATCGTAAAATTTGCAATAAGAAATTACATTACTGCCATTCCTAAAAACTGTACAGTTCTCGTTGTACTCCAGGTGATTCAAAATGTACCCTTTATCATGTACATATGTTTCAAATTTGGGATAGGAGAAAGACCTTAGTTTAGCCAAATCATCGAACGAGAAATCCTGTCCGAAAGTAAGGGAGCAAAAACTAAAAGTAACCAAAATGAGCAGTATCGCTTTTTTCATGTTTCCAATTTTTTATGTGGACAAATATAATTGCAATTGTGTAAATAGTGTAACAATTGGAGAAAATTTTTTTGCCTTGTAAATATATTTTGTTTGAGATATGTAATAAGCCCAAAAGGATTGCACTAATAGTGGTTGTTTTTTTGATTTCGGGGCAAAACAATTGATTCGCCTTTATGCCTTCTAATTAAGTGCTAAATTGTAACTTTGCTGTAAATCTTAATTAAAAGTTCATGTCATATTCCCCAAAAAATAAAATACGCCTTGTTACAGCAGCTTCCTTATTTGATGGTCACGATGCGTCAATAAATATTATGCGCCGGATCATGCAGGCAAGTGGTGCTGAGGTGATACATCTGGGTCACGACCGTAGTGTGCAGGAAGTAGTGGATTGTGCAGTACAGGAAGATGCGAATGCTATTGCAGTAACCTCTTACCAAGGCGGGCACGTTGAGTACTTCAAGTATATGTATGATTTGTTGCAGAAAGCAGGTTGTGGGCATGTGAAAATTTTTGGTGGCGGCGGTGGAGTGATATTACCAGCTGAGATTAAGGAACTCGAGGATTATGGTATCACCCGTATTTATTCGCCTGATGATGGCAGGTCGCTGGGCTTACAGGGAATGATAGATGACTTACTGGAGAAAAGTGATTTTCCGACAGGTAATCAAACAAATGGACAGGTAGGTCATTTGGTTGAAAAAGATGTAAAGTCAATTGCACAATTAATAAGTGCGGCTGAAAATTATCAGGATTTGCCTGAAACAAAGGCAGCACTGGCAACAATAAAAATAGAAGCTGAAAAATCTAAGACGCCTATTTTGGGTATTACCGGAACAGGTGGTGCAGGAAAGAGCTCGCTGGTAGATGAGCTGGTGCGCCGTTTCCTGCTTGATTTTAAGGATAAGCATATTGGGATTATATCGGTGGACCCTACTAAGAGGAAAACGGGTGGGGCATTATTGGGTGACCGTATCAGGATGAACTCGATAAGGAATAGTAGGGTATATATGCGCTCAATGGCAACCCGCCAAAGCAATCTTGCGGTTTCGAAACATATACATGATGCAGTATCAATACTTAAGGCTGCTAATTATGACCTAATAATATTAGAGACATCTGGCATTGGCCAAAGTGATACACAAATTACAGACTATTGCGACCTGAGCCTGTATGTGATGACACCAGAATACGGTGCTGCATCGCAATTGGAAAAAATCGACATGCTCGATTTCGCAGATATTGTGGTCATTAATAAGTTTGACAAGCGGGGGGCAATGGATGCGCTGCGTGATGTGAAGAAACAATACCAGCGTAATCATAAGCTTTTTGATAAGAAGTCGGAGGATATGCCAGTTTTTGGTACCATTGCTTCGCAGTTTAATGACCCTGGTACCAACTCCATGTATAAGGCCCTGATGGACCTTATTGTAAATAAGACAGGAGCTCCATTGCAATCGGGCTATGAGATAAGCGGGGAGATGAGTGAAAAGATTTTCATCATTCCGCCACAACGTACCAGGTACCTGAGCGAGATAGCTGAAAATAACCGTCAGTATGATATGTGGGCGAAGGGACAAAGTACCATAGCCCAGAAATTATTCGGACTGAAGAAGACCATGGAAGTGCTTGATGCAAGCCATGTAGATGATAAGGACAGAATAATCAAGACCCTCAAGGAATTATATACCAAGTTGGAAATGGACCTGCATCCTAAGAATAAACACCTCATAGAGCATTGGGCAGAGAAGAAAGGCCAATATCAGGGAGAATTTTATAAGTTTAGGGTAAGGGATAAGGAACTTAAGATTAAAACCCATACCGAATCATTGAGCCACTTGCAAATACCAAAGGTAGCAGTGCCTAACTATGAGGCATGGGGCGAAATTGTGCAATGGGCATTGTCGGAGAATTTTCCGGGTGAGTTCCCTTATGCTGCGGGTATTTACCCATTCAAGCGTGAGGGAGAAGACCCAGCACGTATGTTTGCAGGTGAGGGTGGTCCGGAGCGCACAAATAAGCGTTTCCACTATGTATCAAACGGACTGCCTGCAAAAAGGTTAAGTACTGCATTTGATAGTGTGACCCTTTATGGTCAGGACCCTGATGAGCGTCCGGATATTTATGGTAAGGTGGGTAATTCGGGAGTAAGTGTTTGCTGCCTTGATGATGCCAAGAAACTGTATAGTGGTTTTAATCTGGCCGACCCAAGTACATCGGTATCTATGACTATAAATGGGCCTGCACCTACTATTACTGCCTTCTTTATGAATGCAGCCATAGACCAGCAATGCGAAATTTATATTAAGGCTAATGGACTGGAAGAAGAAGTAAATAATAAGATAGATAGCATCTTTAAGGAAAAAGGTTTGCCACGCCCATATTATAATGCTGCGGCAGGTGGTGGAGGTAGTGATCAGTTGCCGGATGGTAATAATGGTTTAGGGCTTATGCTGCTGGGAGTAACAGGCGACCAGGTTTTAGCTGCAGATGTTTATGAAAAAATAAAGGCTGAAACCTTAAAGTCGGTGCGTGGTACTGTTCAGGCTGATATACTGAAAGAAGACCAGGCACAAAATACCTGTATTTTCTCTACCGAATTTGCACTGAGGGTGATGGGCGATGTGCAGCAATATTTTATCAATAAGGAAATCAGGAATTTTTATTCAGTATCAATAAGTGGTTATCATATAGCAGAGGCAGGCGCAAACCCAATTTCGCAATTGGCCTTTACTATTTCTAATGGTTTCACTTTTGTAGAGTATTACCTGAGCAGGGGAATGCATATTGATGATTTTGCGCCAAACCTGTCGTTTTTCTTCAGTAATGGTATAGACCCGGAATATAGTGTGATAGGAAGGGTGGCCCGCCGTATATGGGCTAAGGCGATGAGGTATAAGTATAGGGCCAACAAGCGTTCGCAAATGCTGAAGTACCATATCCAGACATCGGGTAGGTCGCTACATGCACAGGAGATTGACTTTAATGATGTACGTACCACATTACAGGCCCTGTACGCAATCTATGATAATTGCAATTCACTACATACCAATGCCTACGATGAAGCCATAACTACCCCTACTGAGGAAAGTGTGCGCAGGGCAATGGCTATACAGCTTATCATCAATAAGGAATTAGGATTGGCTAAGAATGAAAACCCATTGCAGGGTTCATTTATTATTCAAGAACTTACCGACCTGGTAGAAGAAGCAGTATTGGCTGAGTTCGACCGTATCAATGAGCGTGGAGGTGTATTAGGTGCAATGGAAACCATGTACCAACGTGGTAAAATTCAAGAGGAGAGTCTTTATTATGAAACCCTGAAGCATTCGGGCGAATTCCCAATTATTGGGGTAAATACCTTCCTTAGTTCAAAGGGGTCGCCAACTATTTTGCCATCAGAGGTGATTCGTTCTACTACCGAGGAGAAAGAATTTCAGTTGGAAACCTTACATAATCTTAAAAAACGTAATGAGGATAAGAGTGCCGCTATTTTGCAAAACCTACAGCAGACAGCCATCAATAATCAAAATATTTTTGAGGCACTTATGGAAGCTGTGAAATTCTGTTCGCTGGGGCAGATTACAAAGGCTTTGTTTGAGGTAGGGGGGCAGTATAGGAGGAATATGTAGTTTTAAGGTAAAATTCAAAAGTTAAAAGTTAAATGTTAAAACGTCAAAAGTTAAAACGTTTTATTTGGTATTTAGTAGTTAGTCGGATTTTGTTGGTAATAGTTGGTCGGATTTTGTGGGTTATGTTAGTGTTGCAACTATAGATGGATAACCGTTATAGCGATTTCAAAAGATAATACACTAAAAAAGCGTTAAGTAGGTGAGCTACTTAACGCTTTTTTTATTGATATTTTGATTGAGGACTTGCCTTATTTGTTTTTTGGCCTGCAAATTAAGCGGCTACCATTTCCAATTTGTCTACACACCTGTAAACAAAAGAATTGAAAATGTGCCTGCGGGCGAATCTTTGAGGGGTTTCGGCATTAACTAGTTTTACGTAAATGGCTTTTGGAACACCAAAGTACTCATAGCTGCTGCCATCCAGAAATTTCACTACCAATGTTTCAGATTTGTATTCGTAATCTTTGATACCGCTAGTGGTAATAGTTTTGGTATAGTCGGCCATAGTTTCTGCACGGGTTTCGGGAGCAATGCTCACTAAGAAGTGGTAAGCCTCAATAATACGTTTACTTTTATCTTCAGCTTCCTGTTTCAATTCATGGTTATCATGAAATTTGTCAGGGTGCCAGCTCTTCATTAGATTCCTGTAGATAGTTTTTAACTCCTGTAATTCAACCTTATCGTGAACTCCTAAAAGTTTCCTGTAACCAATAATTTTTTTCATATTTAAATATATACACTTAATTGTGCGCAAATGTACGAGAAAAGGGCTACAGAAGTTCACGGTTAGTAATAAATTAATATAACATTTTGGTGGGGTGTTTTTGTTGTTGGCTTGACAAAAATATTTTTGCTAAAAATTTTGACAAATATTATTTTGTCAAAATTTGAACACTCCTACTTAACACTAGCCTTTACCTCTTCCTTCACTTCATCCTTTTCAGGTTCTTTGCCACCTATGTTGAAGAGGCGGTAGGCGAGGGCGGTGCCGGTTTCGGAGGGTTTTTGCCAGGCGAAGGTTTGTTTGGGGATGATGTAGTTGCCGAGGCGGTCTATTACGTAATAGGTTATGTCTTTTTTGTTGCCGTTGCGGGTAAAGTGGATGTAGGCACCAGGGGCTGGTATACTGCTATTAGTGACCCATTCTATATTGCAATCTTTTAGGCTGCTTTCTACATCTTTGTCTATTTCGCCACTTAAGTGCAGGGCCATATTAGCTTTCATGCCTGTGTAGGGGAGGAGCTGTGGGTAAAGCACATAAAGACGGTAGAGCCAGTTGTTATAACCGGTTTCGTCCTTTAGTTCTTTGGCACATTCGGCCTCCGCCTGGTAGATACGGGCGGTAAATAGTTTTTCGTATTCGGTATCGTAGTTGGGGTCATTGAGGAGTTTGTCCAACTTGGCTTTAGATTCTTTGTATTTGCCTTGCTGCATTTCCAGGCGGGCTACAAACAGCTCGAAGTATTTACGGATATAGGCACGTTTGTCGGTCTCGGCTTCTTTTTTGAAGCGGCGGATGAAAAAGTCGGTACTGAAATCATGAATCAGGTACCATATTTCATCCCATGATACAGTGCTCTCGGTAGAGAAGAGTTTATAGATTACCCGGTCGCGCTCGGGGTTTTCGGAAAACTGGTTGATGATGAGGAATTGTTGCAGGTATTTTTCGCTCAGCTTACTGCTCATGCTCAATAATATCTTAGGGTTATACCACCAGTTTTTATGCTCGAATTTATCCATCTGCCAGGAAAGTTCTTTCTGCATTAGTTTGAGCAGTTGGATACTAAAGTCGTAATGGCTTTGGCCAAGTGTAGTGCCAATATGCACTTCCTTGAATTCGGCGGCTTTATCGGTGTATCGGGCTGATTCACTAATTTGGCCATCATAGAGCATACAACGGGCAAGGGCTATATTGTACCAACCGTAACCTGGGGTAGAACCAGCAGCACGAATCATATCCTTAGATAAGTATGCCCCGGTTTTGGGTTCGGCTTTATATATATCCAGTATACTGGTATAATAGGCCCATTCCTGTAGGCGCTTATCACTCGGGTCGAGTCGGGAAGCAATTTTATATTCTTCTTCCTGGGTTTTGAAATCGCC
>CAIWHI010000867.1 GCA_903912435.1 uncultured Bacteroidota bacterium
ATAACCTGGGTAATGGAACCAAATACTTTTATAGATAACCAAATGAAAGGACCTTATAAATTATGGGAACATACCCATAATTTTACTTCTGTACCAGGTGGAGTGAGAATGAATGATGAGGTAAAGTATGAATTGCCATTAGGCTTTCTGGGAGAAATAGCGCATGCACTTATTGTGAAGAAGAAGCTGGAAGAAATTTTTAGTTTCCGATTCAATGCAATGATTAAAATGTTTGGAGAATATAAAATTAAGTAGATAAAATGGGTGCAATCATCACTATAATTACGTTTTTTAGTATGGAAGCAGTGGCTTGGCTTGCACATAAGTTTTTGATGCATGGGCTTTTGTGGAACTTACATGAAGACCACCATAAAAAGAACCCGACTTCATTTTTTGAAAAGAATGATTACTTCTTTGTGATATTTGCCGTTCCAGGCATTCTTTGTTTGGCTTTGGGCTTATATACTAGCCTCAACGCATTACTATTTGTGGGCTTAGGTATTACCATATATGGTTTTGCTTATTTTATGGTTCATGATATTTTCATACACCAGCGGTTCAAAATTTTCCGGAATGCGGATAATTTTTATTTCAAGGCTATCCGCAGGGCGCATAAGATGCATCATAAGCATCTGGGCAAGGAAGATGGTGAATGCTTCGGTATGCTGTGGGTGCCAATGAAATACTTTGTTGATGCACTAAAACAGAAATAATGATACAAGAAAAATACACCTATTTATTGGTCGACTTTTTTTGTATCATCTTCCCATTCCTGTTTTCATTTCATCCTAAATTCAAATTCTATCCTCAATGGAAGTATTTTGGCCTTCCAGCTCTGGTAACAGCATTGTTCTTCGTTATTTGGGATGTCTTTTTTACAGCCTTGGGTGTATGGAGTTTTAGTCCGGGCTTTGTAGTTGGGATTTATTTTTTTGGTCTACCCCTTGAGGAATATTTGTTCTTTATATTTATTCCCTACGCCTGTGTATTTACCTATTATTGTATTGGTACCTATTTAAACCTTAGTCGATTCAATAACAGCTTCAGGTACTTTACTTTGGTACTTGCATTCCTTTTGCTGATATTCGGATTTTTTCACTTAAACCAATTGTATACTTCTTCTACGTTTATTTTATTGGCTATTGTGCTTATCCTATTATGGATATCAAGGGTTGATTATTTGCCCTCCTTCTTTATTACTTTCTTAGTAATTTTATTACCTTTTTTTATTTCTAATGGTATTTTAACAGGGAGTTTCATTCGCCAGCCGGTTGTTATGTACAATAATAATTATAACCTGGGTATTAGAATGTTTACCATTCCAGTGGAGGATACATTCTATGGAATGCTCCTGATGTTGATGAATGTGGCTGGATATGAGTATCTAAAAAGGAAACAATAATGATATTCTTCAATTGTTTATAATTGAGAAATATTAATAGGTGCCTCGTCTTAAACTAAATGCTTAAATTGCAGTCATAATGACTCTTTAATTTAAGCACACTTATTGAAAAATATGATTACCCGTCTACTGGTTATAATAGGCCTATTAGCCTGTTCCTTAAATTCTTTCGCCCAAACATTTAAAATATCAGGTCATGTGGTAGATGCCAATGATACTGTTCCGCTTATAGGTGTTTCTGCAATACTTACAAGTATTTCTGATTCTTCATTGAAAAATGGTGGTGTGTCGGACGGTGGTGGTGATTTTGAAATAAATAGTGTGAAGCCAGGCAGGTATAAACTGAGGATGACTTATCTAGGCTACAAGAATGTAGATAAGGTAGTAATGGTAGCCGATAAGGATGTGGTACTGTCTACTATATCAATGAGTTCGGTAAATAAAGAGCTAAAGGGAGTAACTGTAGAAGGAAAGCAAATAAGGGCTGAGCAACTGGGAGATACCACACAATTTAGGGCTGATGCTTTTAAGACACATCCCGATGCTACTGCAGAGGAACTGGTAACAAAAATGCCTGGTGTGACAAGTGATAATAATGGTGTGAAAGTGAATGGGGAAACTGTTCAGCAAGTGTACGTAGATGGTAAGCCATTCTTCGGTACAGACCCTGGTTTGGCATTGAAAAACCTACCAGCAGAAGTAGTTGATAAAATACAGATTTTTGACAAAATGAGTGACCAGGCTACTTTTACAGGCTTTGATGATGGTAATTCACAGAAGACCATGAATATCCAGACCAAAGGCAATAAAAGAGAAGGGCAGTTTGGTAAGATTTATGGAGGGGTAGGGACTGATGATAGGTATTTAGCAGGCGGTAGTTTCAATTCATTTAGTGGCGACCAACGGATATCTGTTATTGGTATGACCAATAATATTAACCAACAAAATTTCAACTCACAGGATATACTAGGAAGTTCGGGTGGAGGTGGTGGCCGTGGATTTGGCGGCGGCGGTGGCGGTGGTATGTTTGGCGGCGGCGGTGGCGGCGGAAACAATTTCATGGTAGGCTCACAATCGGGAATTACTAAAACTAATAGTGCAGGTATCAATTATAGTGACCAATGGGGGCCAAAAATCAAGGTTTCGGCCAGTTATTTCTTCAATAGTTCTGATAATACCAATCTTACAGAATCAGTAAAAAACTTGAGCTATCCCGGTCGTAATTTGTTGATAGATACTAACCTAACCTCAATTTACAATCAGGCTGATAATTCAACTACAAAGAATTTGAACCATAGATTGAATGTGAGGTTTGAATATACTATAGACTCTGCAAATAGTTTGATAATAACTCCCAATCTAAGTTTGCAGGAGAATTATAGCAAGACTAGTCAGATAGATAGTAGCTTGTCATTGGAACGTATCTTATTGAGTAATGCATTAAATGGTAGTAACATAAATAGTGCAGGGTATACTTTTAACAATAACCTATTGTTTCAGCATAAGATGAAAAAACGTGGCCGCACCATTTCTATTAATATAAATACCAGCATTAACCAGAAAACAGGGGATGGAGATTATTCAACCATTACCGGTGCTAAGGATTCATTGTATGAATTTACCAATCTTGACCAGAATTACCAACTGAAAAATAAGGGCTATACAGTGTCACCTAGCGTGAACTATACCGAGCCACTGAGTAAGAAAAGTCAGTTGATGTTTAGCTACAATCCTTCATTCTCTCAAAGTACATCGGACAAGGAAACTGATACGCTAATTTCGGCAAGTGATACTTATATTCATGACTCATTGCTGTCTAACAAATACAATAGTAATTACAATACCCAGAAGGGAGGAATGAGTTACCGATACAATAATAAGTTGATGAGCCTGAATATTGGGGCTAATTACCAATATTCAACCTTATCCGGTGACCAGACATACCCCACTTCATTAACTGTAAACAGAAATTTCTCTAATATCCTTCCTAATGCATTTTTTAATTACAGGTATAAGGATGGTAAGAATCTGAGGATATTTTATCGCAGCAATATTAATGCGCCATCTATTAGCCAATTGCAGAATGTAATAGATGTAAGCAATCCATTAGCCCTATCAACGGGCAATACCAAATTGACTCAAGACTTTGAGCAAACCTTAACTATCCGTTTTGGGCAAACAAAATCTAAATCGGGTCATAACTTCTTTGTGTACGCCATGGCCAACTATATCAACAATTATATAGGTAGTGCTACCTATAGCACCATGAAGGCAGATTCGGCTATTGGTAATGGTATTTTCCTAAAACGTGGTGGCCAATTGACACTGCCTGTAAATCTTCCCTACTATTCCAATAACAGGTTATTTGTTACCTATGGAGTGCCGATAACCCCATTAAAGAGTAATCTGAATTTTAATGGTGGTATCAACTATACCCGCACTCCGGGTCTTATAAATGATGTAACCAGCTACTCAAATAATTATGTGCCCAATGCTGGAGTGGTATTGAGTAGTAATGTGAGCCAGTACCTTGATTTTACCTTGTCTTATACGGGTAATTACAATTTAGTGCATAATACTTTACAGGGGCAGGCAAATAATAATTATTATAACCATACAGCCTCTTTCAAGATTAATTATATCCTCTTCAAATCGCTGGTATTAAATACCAACATTACTAATAGCTATTATAGCACTTTGAGTTCGTCTACGGGTACAGTTAATTTCTATTTATGGAATGCATATGTTGGCTATAAATTCCTGAAAAATAAGAGCCTTGAAGCCAGGATTAGTGCATTTGATATTCTTAATCAAAATAAGAGTGTATCGCGAATAGTAGGTGCCAACTATGTAGAAAATGATGTGACCAATGTGCTGAAACAATATTTTATGTTCCAGCTTACGTACACTTTAAGGAATTTCAAGGGACCATTACCTGATGATAACAGGGGAGATGGACATAGACCGCCATTTGAAGGTGGTGGTTTCAGACCAGGACCAGGTGGCCCTCCCGGTGGAGGTATGATGGGTGGTGGTTTCGATCATAATCATTAAAAGTAAAAGGCTCCTTTTCGGTGAGAAATGGAGCCTTTTAAGTTTATTTCAGTTTTAATATTCTACACAGGCATATGCCAGTGATTATTGAGTTTTAATACTTTCTCAATAACATCACGTGCGCAACCCAGTCCTCCATTTATCGGGGATATATACTTGCTCACTTGTTTTATTTCTTCTACGGCATCATTGGGGCAGCAGGGTAGTGCGCACAATTGCATAGCTGCATAGTCGGGAATATCATCACCCATATAGAGCATGCTGCTAAAAGGTGTATTGGTGGCTTCTGCAATTTCAATCAGGAATTCTTTTTTATTTTCTATGCCTATATGCACCTCTTCTATGCCAAGCCTGTTCAGTCTTTTCTTTACAGCCTCCGATTTGCCACCTGATATTATCCAAATGGTATAGCCTTGTTTTACGGCATATTGCATGGCATAGCCATCTTTAATGTTCATCACCCTAAGCATGTGGCAATCTTCCATTAGCAGCAGGCTACCATCAGTAAGTACACCATCTACATCAAATATAAATGTACGTATGGGGGTGAATAATTCTAATAAATTCATGTTTGATTTTTGTAGCTAGAAAAATAATGGGAAGATTATTGATTATCCCTCCATTCATACACCCATTTGCTCTGAATCATTTCCAGATGGCCTTCTGTGCATTCTTCACGCTTGCCTTCAAAGTTGGG
>CAIWHI010000868.1 GCA_903912435.1 uncultured Bacteroidota bacterium
CACTGGTGTGGTGACAGGAATTGCACCGAATCTTACTGCTACAATTACCTATACACTTGGTACAGGATGTAGAACCACAACAATAATCACCGTCAACCCCATACCAGCTATAGCCGAAATATCAGGTGCCTCCACAGTTTCTATTAGTAGCGGAGCTATTACCCTTACTGATGCTACCACGGGTGGTACATGGACAAGTAGTAATCCTGCAAAAGCAACAGTTACTTCAAACACCGGACATGTAACAGGAGTTAGTATTGGTTCAACCGTAATTACATATACTATTACAAATGCTGCCGGGTGCGCCAATATCGCCACTAAAGTAATTGCTGTAGGTCCATCAGCCCCAGATAAAGACGAAAATACAACAGCAATTAATGATATGCAATTATCAGATGGAAATATTGTCCTTATACCTAATCCTAATGAAGGGGAATTTTTACTGAAAGGTGCACTTAAAAACACAGCCGATGTAGATTTGGCAATTGAGGTGTTGGATATACTTGGTCAGGTAGTTTACCATGGTAAAGCAGAGATAAATGCAGGCCTGGTAAATGAACCGTTGAAACTAAGCATTACCCTTGCGAATGGTATGTATAACCTCAATCTTCATACATCCGTTGAGCATTATACTTTCCATTTTGTTTTAGAACGATAGTTTTTAAATGTCTGTAATACGAAGGGGCTAGTAATTTTCATAGTCCCTTTTTTGTTTTTTTTCAGGTGTTTAAATTGATCCCCAAAAAATTAGTCTTTAATGGATTTGTTAGCATCTTGGGGATATCTTATTGCTTAATCCCATTCATGTAATAGAGGGTCCTCAATTGGTGGTTCATTCTGAATATCTTTGCATTTTAAAAAATAATTGCTTCCATAATAGGATAATTCCATTCACAAGTACTACAGTTGTTAGCAATAAAATATGAATATGAGAAAGTCACTATTTACACCAGCCTGCACTCCAGGCAATTCAAAAGGAACCTCCTTTTATTGTAGTCCTTCAATCAAAACTAAGCGACTCCTGCTTTTTGTATTATTATACAGTATTGGTCTAGCTACATGGGCCACATCATATACCACCACTGTTGCCGGCGATTTGAATAATAAATCGAATTGGACACCATTACCCACTAATTTCACCACCCAGGGTGATACATGGAATATTACCCTGCCAATGACTGTTACAACTACTTGGGAGGTTACAGGCAATGTTACCATAAGCACCAAAGGTTCCATAAATGATAAAGGTAAAACCATTAGTTTTAATGGACACTTTACCAATGATAACGACTCAGGTTATATTGCTACCGGTACTGCTGTATTTGGCAGTGAATTTCCACAGGCAATCGGCGGTAAAGCAACTACAACATTTAATAATGTTACCAGGAAAAGCAATGGCCTCTCTTTTAATACCAATTGTGTTATCAAGGGCGATTTTAGAGGCAATAGTTTTATAGTAGATAATGGGTTCACCATTTATTTTGGCGGAAATTTCACCGTGGCTACAGGGAATAATTTGTTTACTGGTACTGCAATTTTCAATGGTAAGCAAGCTCAAACTGTTAATGGAAATCCAGATTTCAATAATCTCACCTTGAGTAATCCCAAAGGGTTAACTTTAAAATCAGATGAAAAAGTATTAGGTGATCTATCATTAATTGAAGGAACTCTTAATGATGCGGGCAATGCCATTTCAGTGGCGCGTAATATCCTGGGTACAGGTAAAGAAGAGGGTAGTGGTGGTATATTAATGACTGGCTCAAATGCTACCATCTCAGGAGCAACTATCGAAAATTTAACCCTTTCTAACGTCGCAGGTTTTTCTCTTACAGGTAATACCACCATTAAAGGAGGGCTTACATTCAAGGCGGGAAGTCTTATTTTGGGTAATAATAAACTAACTCTTAATGGTACAGTGATAGGTATGGATGGCTCAAAAAACCTAGGTGGTAGTGAATCATCAAATTTGATTATTGGCACCAACCATGATTTGGGTACCTTGTTTTTCAATCAGGCTACCCAGGGCAAAACTAACAGCTTGTCTACACTTACTTTATTAGATAAAAGCTGTAGCCTTACATTGGGCAATAAATTGTTCATAAATGATACACTAGCCATTAAGGCAGGAACTATAGCTGATGGGGGTAATACTTTAATTGTCAATGGTATAATCACGGGCACAGGCACCGAAAGTGGCATTGGAGGAATTATCATGAAAGGGACAACTCCAACCATTTCAGGTATTACGGTTGGTAAACTTGAACTAAATAATGCCACTGAATTTAGCCTTACTGGTGGTTTAACAATTGTTGATGCATTGGTAATGACTTCAGGTACACTTTCGGTTGGTGATTTTACACTTACTTTGAATGGTAAAGTTTCAGGAATGAGTGCAGTGAATTACATCACAGGCGGTATAAATTCCAGTTTGACCATTGACAATAATGGATTAATTGATGTGCTATTTTTTGATCAGAATAATGATGGCGTAAGTAATAATATTGCTAATTTAAATTTGAATAACAGTAGTATTGTGAAACTGGGAAATAAGTTGGTTTCTGGTAAATCAATGGTACTATCTAAAGGTCAGTTAGAATTAAATGACCAGACCCTGGTTATAAATGGAATTTTCACAGGTACAGCCTCAGACAATATACAAGGTAGCAATCTGGCTAATCTGGTTATTAACACCAAAGGGAATGTTGGCCCAATATATTTTGACCAAACAAGCAAAGGTAAAACGGATAATATTGCTGGTTTCTCTATTAATACTGGGGCGGGTATTGTTATTTTAGGAAGTCCTTTAAGTATCAATAATGAACTTGCTCTTACATCAGGAACACTGTCTGATGATGGAAACACAATTACTGTAAATGGTAATA
>CAIWHI010000869.1 GCA_903912435.1 uncultured Bacteroidota bacterium
CAGTTTCGTTGGTGAAAAAGGTGAAGACACATCAGACAGTAAGGTAAATGCAAAAATTGTAGAGAACGGGTTTAAGGGTATCTGGAGGGAACCATTGGGCCCCGGTAAACATCCGGTAAATACCAAAACCTATAAGGTAGATATGGTACCTACCAACCAGATAACCCTTAGCTGGGCCGATGGCCGCTCGCATGCCCATGACCTCGATTCCAACCTACATACCATAACCCTGCGCACCGCTGATGCCTTTAGCGTGAATATGGATGTAAATGTAATCATCCATATTCCTATGGATAATGCACCTATGGTAATTGCCAATCAGGGTTCTATACAAAGCCTTATTTCGCAGGTGCTGGAACCGGCAATATCATCACACTTCCGCAATGCAGCTCAATATATCAAGGCTCTGGACCTGTATACCCAGCGTAAAGAATTACAGGCTACGGCTAAGGCACATATCATCAATGTGCTAAAGGAACATTTTATAGACTCAAAAGATACCTTGATTGCTGATGTGGTTTTACCTACTGCATTGACCAAAATTGTATCTGACAAACAAATAGCCGAGCAGGAAAAGATTACCTATCAGACCCAGACTGAAGCAGAGGAGCAGAGGAAGATGCTGGCCAATATGAGGGCCCAGGCAGATATGCAACCTAAGGTGGTGGATAGTGAAAGAGGAGTGGAAATAAGCAAAAACGTGGCCAATAGTGACGTGGAAAGGGCAACAGGTGCCGCTCGTGCGGTGGAGCTGGCTGCCGAAGGTGCTGCAAAGGCCACCAGACTGAAAGCAGGTGCTGAAGCTGAAGCAACCAGACTAACGGCTATAGCGCAGGCTGAGGCTACATCAAAAGTGGGTCTGGCTGAAGCTGAGGTAATAATGGCGAAAGGTAAATCGACCGCCGAATCTTATAAACTGCAAACAGAAGCCATGGGTAAAGAAATATTCGGGCAGATACAGGTGGTAGAGAAAATAGCATCAAACCACATGAAGCTAATACCCGATGTACTCATTACCGGCGGTGGCGGCGACAAAGGCAGCAATAACCTTGAAAATATGCTGGGCCTGATGCTGGTAGAAAAAATGACAGGTAAGAAATTTGAGATAAAGGAAAAAGTGGAAAATGATGAGAAGGGGTAGTTTAGGTAATTGAATGTTCAAATGGAATACAAATTGGTCAGCACCACTTTCTGCGATCAGACCAATTGGTACTGGCGAGGTAAGCCATGCGCGCTAAAAATCCTCCGTCTGACCGCGGAAAGCGTTGCTGACCGCGGATTTTTCACACATTATCGTTGTTCCGCGATGTTCCGTTAGGGACATCCGGAACCCAAATTAAAACTCCTTCTCAGAAGGCATTCATTTTACCCCAGCCTAATAGACCTAGCCCAGCCACAATTTATTTTCCACCCGACCAAAGAATCTACCTACATTTTACGTCTATAATAGTAGATTTATCATTAGTTCCAAACCATAATTGATAGCTGCTATGCCACGAAAACTACTTATCCTCATTTTTTGCGTTTTTGCCACCAACATAAGCCGGGGACAGATTATTACTACTATTGCAGGTACTGGATCTGAAATTTATAATGGTGATAGTATTATTGCTACAACAGCAAGTCTATGTACGCCTGATGCTATAGCTTTTGATAGCATAGGAAATATTTACATAACAGATGGATGCCATAATAGGATAAGAATGGTAAACACCGACGGCATAATGTACAATATCGCAGGAACTGGTAATGCAGGTTATAATGGTGACGGAATTCCAGCCTCATCTGCAGAAGTTAACTATCCTACCAATATACTTATAGATAAGGGCGGTAACATATATTTTTATGACGACCATAATTACCGAATAAGAAAAATTGGCATCGATAGAATTATTACTACAATCGCTGGTACTGGAACAAATGGGTATAATGGAGACAATATACCAGCTACAACTGCTCAAATTTCCACTAGTGGTGGCTTAATTATTGATAAAGATGGTAACATTTATTTCTGTGATATAGATAGGAATGCAATTAGAAAAATAGGAGTTGATGGTATTATTACATCATTTGCAGGAACAGGTGTTGCTGGGTATAGTGGAGATGGTGGCCCTGCAACTATTGCAAAATTACATAACCCTTTTTCACTTGCCCAAGATAAGCAAGGATCCTTTTATATAGGGGAGTATACCAATTATTGCATTAGGAAAATTGATAGTATGGGTATTATTAGTACAATTGCTGGAACAGGTCATAGAGGTATACCTGTTGATGGAGATGCAGCTACCATATCAGCATTAAATTTTCCGAGTGGGCTAGCGGTAGATAATTCAGGCAATGTAATATTTGCTGATGTTAATAATAATGTTTTAATGGTTATTGGCACTGATGGATATATACATAAAATTGCTGGTACTGGAGCAGGAGGTTATAATGGTGACAATATATTGGCATCCCTTGCAGAGTTAAGAGCTCCAAGCACGCCATCTATTGATGCAAAAGGGGATATATATATTGCAGATTGGGGCAATAACCGAATTAGGTTAATCAAAAATACAGTTGGTGTAACATCCATCAACAATTTCGCTTATGCTTTTTCTGTCTACCCAAATCCTGCCAATAGTACGATAAATGTCAATCTAAACATGATTTTTACAGAACCAATCAAACTATCGGTAAGCAATTTAATAGGTCAGTTTATTATTGAATTTACAATCACTACAAATAAGGATAACGAAATAAACCTTGATGTGCCGGATGGCTTATATATACTTACTGCCAATACCACAAATGGACCTATAAGCCAAAAGATAACCATAAACCACTAATTTTTCCTCTATATAATATAGTGATTTTTTTAATAGACATATGCCTTAATGGAGATTTTATGCCTAATGCTCTTTTATTTTTCATCTAAAACCAAAAATCATGAAAAAATATTATAACGACAGCTAAAATAATAAGCCCAACCCAATTTTTATCCGCAATTTCTGTTCCCAACATTGAGATTTCACCTCCGGTTTTGGCTTGGTACATAACTCGCTCTTCGGGATTTGCTATCCCGAAGCCTTGCGGTGGATTTGCAATCTATGTAAGCATTTCAGGAGTTCCGAAGGCAGTCCGCTACAAAAATATATACCCTCTTATGTGTTTCCCCAATAAATTGGGGTACAGCACATTTCCATTTGTTTTTCTACAAAGCTTGCACCGCCATGGGGTGTCCTAGGTTTAGTATAATTATCCCAAAAGTCATCTTCCATTTTTGATTGGACTCCATAGAAGTCAAAGCCTTGTAGCCAAAATACCCAGAATAGGCAACACCCCGATTTATCGGGGAAACGCTCATGTGTATAGTTGTAATACATTATAGCACAAACCAATAAAATACCCCAAAAATTACTCATTGGGGCAATGTTGGGGCATTGGAAATTCCTACAAATAATTGATTGTCAATATTATATGAAAATTATTGCCCCAAACGAATTATTTTGGGGTTTTGGGGCAATGGGGCATTCTCCTAGCGGGCAATGCTAATTTTCCGTGAGTACTCCCTGTCGGCAGATGATACCCGTAAATA
>CAIWHI010000870.1 GCA_903912435.1 uncultured Bacteroidota bacterium
GTTACTTCCTGTCGCAATAGTTCTATGTTCGATACTTCCATAATATACTTAGTTCAGGTTTACCAAATGTACTAACAAATCTTTTATTGTAATTGAGGTTCCCCCCTGACACCATATCTCCCAAAAACACAGCATCAGGGGGGAAACTCCAACCTATTTTTCCAAAATCTTCACTACACCCGCACCATGGTAACTATGGTAGTTGCCATTATACATAGCATCTGCCTGTACAGGGCCTAACTGGTATACCCCCGGTGAAACCGCCCTTACCATATAATAGAAATCGCGGCGGCGGTGGCTCACTGTGGTGAACATATTGATACGGTCATCACGTATATCCCTATATTCAGGTTCGGGTTGTTCTTTTATCCAGTCCATCTTAGGCATTTCGCTGAGCCTAGTATTTTCAATCTCAAACCCGGCGGGCAGCATATCTGTAATGGCTACATTTTCTACAGTGCCATCCATCTGTGCTTCTACCGATAGGCGTACCACCACCAGGTCATTCTGTATGAAATTATTACTGCTTATCTCCCTGCCATCACGGTTAAAGAAGGTACGCCTTATGCGCAGGTAGCTGTCTTCTTCCTTATAAGAGCCATCGGCACTAATACCATCTACCTCCCAGAAGTAATAGTAACCACCCTTGCCCTTTACCTGTACGGCCAGGGCATCATTCACATAGTTTTTCAGGTTGATGGTTACTGCATCACCTGTACTATTACCTATGTTTTTACCACCTGCACTTACCGATGCGGTTGAGGTAGTCTTGTTCACCAGTTTGGCTATTTTGCCTAGTGCAAGCATACTGAACGAGCTTTCCTGCGTACTGAGCCAGCGTTCTTTTTTCAGTTGTTCGGTAAGCATTTGTGCCATTATACCTACCTGCTTGCTGTTGGGGTCTACATCCATCAGCACATCGAGCGATAAAGCCATATCACGGATAAACGAGTAGAAACTACCACCAAAACTACGGTTGGCATTTTCGCCGGTAAATGCCGGTGGCAATACCTGCTTAGCCTGCGATGGCATACCCGATAGGGAGTAAGCTGCTGCCAACAGGTACTTTCCATCAAGGGTCAGTAATTCCTGGTGGGCTTTATAATAGTTCATACTGCTTGGCTGCGATTGTCCTGCTAGGGCCAGTACATAAAGCGAATAGGTAATTTCCTCATTGGCTACTTCTTTTTTCATATTGCCATTGTAGAAGAAAGTCATGGTTTCCTTGCGCTGTAGCTTATACTTCATGTAAGTCATAAGGCGGTCAAGGGTATGGGCATTTACATCATAGCCTGCTTTTTTGGCTTCTATAAGGAAGTGGGCTGCATAAATACTTCCCCACCAGCTTTCTTCGCCGCCCTGTGGCCAATAGCTCAGGCCACCATCGCCCTGCTGCATAGCTTGCAGTTTATTGATGGCATATTGCACATTATAGGCAGGGTTCAGTTCGCTATTAGTAGTGCCATGCATACTCTTTACCAGGTCGGCATAATACAGTTGCGGGAAGGCGGCAGAAGTTGTTTGCTCCACACAACCATAAGGATACTGCACCAGGTCATCAATATTTTTTGAGAACTGGGTCAAAGGCGATTTACCAAAGGTCAGCTTACCCGAAACTGATGATGGGATAAAGGTGTTCTTAATATCCACCGGGGTTGAGGTGTTTTCATTGGCAAACCCGCTACCGGTAAGCTTTTGTAAAGATGCTGGTGGCCTAACACCTATTTCAGTTTCATTAGTAAAGGTCTCGCCCAATGCTTTTACAGTTACCATAACCTTGCATGCACCTATAGCCGGATTAGCAACAATATTAAATACAGCCCTTCCCTCACGATTGGCTGGAATTTGCACGGTTTGGGTTTCTTCACCTTTTACGCCTATCGGGCCGGTCACCTTTACGGTTACAGTAGCCGTAGCATCCTTAGCAGTAGTATTGCTCATGCTTATTGGCATTATCACCTCATCCTTAGGACTCAGGAAACGGGGTAGGGCGGTAGAAATTACAATTGGGTCGGCCACCTTCATATGCTGGTCGGTACTGCCAAAGCCCTTGCCTTTGTAAACCAGTGCCATTACCCTCAGGTCGCCTGAGAATTGGGGTATGTCTATATCATACTTCACATTACCACTGCCATCGGCCTGCAAAATGCCACTCCAGAATGATACATTCTTCACTCTGTTCACAAAGGTTGGATTCACCCTCATTGACGATTGGTCAGCACCATCACCACCGGTACTAGATAGGGTGGTCTTTATCTCCGGCATCAACCATGGGTAAATGTCATAACTGTTTACAGACAGGGCCACCTTTTGGTAGAAGTAGGCATAAGGGTCGGGGGTTTCGTAATTCTTCACCTGTAGTATTCCTTCATCTACCGCAGCAATGGTGAGGAAGGCATTGGGGGTGGTTTTTACACTAATGGTCTGTTTGGTTTTCGACCTTGATTTCTCGGTCATAGTCACCTTCACAGGCAATTGGTAACTCTTGTTCTCCACTTTTACCGATTTAAACCCATGAGCTACAGTAAGTGGCATATCGCTGCCATCCATAGGCCTGAACAGGGTAGCAGTTACATATATATTTGGTATGGCAGCCTCATCTGCATCAAATGATATGGATGCGGATTTATTCTTGGTATTGATGGTATAGTACTTGATAATATGGTCACGCTCCAGGGTCACCAGCATGCGTCCTTCAAATGGGGTGGTGAACAGTACATTCACCTTATCACCCACACCATATTCTTTTTTATCAGCCTTAATTTCCACATTGCCCTCATTATCAACCTCAAATGAAGTGTATTCTGTATCGCCCCATCCATAAGAATATAGGGTGCGGGATACATAATGGTTATCCCCTTCACGGAATACCCTCACCTCATATTGTCCGCTTTGCTGTGGAACAACTACATAATCGGTATTTGCCCCGGTCACCTTCATTTTCTGGTGGGAGATTACCTTTTCTTCGGGCTGGGAAACATAGCGGTAGCTATTACCGTTTTGCTGTATCACCGTATGCCATTCTTTTTTCACCAATACCACTTCTACAGCTGCGGTTTGTGGGGTACCTGTTTTATCAAGTGCCACTAATCCCATATGCACAGGTACTTTGGTTGACACAAAATAATCATCGCACTTAATGCCTATAAATACCGGCTGGGTATAGA
>CAIWHI010000871.1 GCA_903912435.1 uncultured Bacteroidota bacterium
AGTCCCCGTACGATGATGACTACAATGCAGCAAGGGCATCCAACTCAACTCGCTACTCCAACTACTGCCTGATGACAAACAGAGCGCCCTCCTCGACTTCCACCGCTGACCCTACCACAATAGCCTTGACATTACCGCCCAATGCCTCTCTCCATTTCTTGAAAACCAGTTTATTGGCTATCCATAATTGTAATTGATACCACAGGCTACCTGGTATTGTGTTATCATATTGCTTACCCAATTCCAAAGCCCAGAAGAACAGGGCCCGCTTGATGCCTTTTAGTTCAAGGGCGGTATTCATGATGCGCTCATATACTTTTTCGAGTAGCCTGGGCACGGTGGTAAATACTAGTGGATGTACCTCTTTAAGATTTGGCCCTATCGTCTCCATGCTTTCGGCATAGTAAATAGATACTCCCGAATGGAGGTATATATAGGTAACCATGCGCTCAAAAATATGGTTTAATGGCAGGAAGCTAAGAGCCTTACTGTTTTCCTCGGCAAAAGTGAATGCCGGCATTGAATCCAGTACATTCTGCACAATATTGTAATGGGTAAGCATTACACCCTTAGGGTCGCCGGTAGTGCCAGAGGTGTATATAATTGTTGCCAGGGTTTCGGGTTTAATCCTATCTATAACTGATTGGTCGGGTTGGGCATTTTTATTGATCAGTTCTTTCCAGTTGCTTACTCCAGCCAATTCATCCAGGCAATAAATGTTCTTTAATGTAGGAATATTATGAAATGAATCTTTGAAACGCTCGTAAATATCAGCATTGCCTACAAAAACAATCTGTACACCAGCCTCATAAAGCACATAGGCTATTTCAGATGGGCTTATGGTAGGGTAGATGGGGGTAAGAACCGCCCCTGTCATTTGCACCGCCAGGTCCACAATCATCCATTCAGGCCTGTTGGGCGATATGATGGCGATTTTTTCCTGTTGCAATGGTTCCAGAACCTGATTGGCGATGCCTAAGGTAAGCAAGCCACCAGCCAGTTTTTTGGCGGTATCCCATACTTCAGCCGAACTATAGGTTCTCCATTGTCCATTCTCTTTTGCAGCAAGCATTATTGAGTCAGGAGACTTCATACTCCTTTGTTCAACGATTTCAAAAAGACGTTCTACCATTTTATAAATGTAATTAAAATATTGAAAAGTAAAAACGGAATCCTGCTAGATTAGTCTTTGGAGTATTACTTTGTTTTTAATAGGGTAGCAAGCCAGTCATGGATGTCTTTTAATTCCTGGGGCAATATCTGGTGGGCCATAACATACTCATGGTAGGCTAATTTTAGTTTTAAACCTTCAAGATAGGTTTTGGCATCACGGCCATTACTTATAGGCAATACATTGTCCTGAGTGCCATGGGCAATAAAGAAAGGTAGTTTTAGGAGTTGACTACTATTTGCGATTTTACCTTTAATCTCGGGCAGTATTCTTCCGCTTAGGGCAATGATACCCTTCACCTTATCTGGTTGGGTAAGCCCTATGCTATAGCTCATTATGGTGCCCTGGCTGAAGCCCAGCAATACCACATTGCCCGGATGGATTTTATATTTTGTTGTGAGCTGGTCTATAAATTTCAGGATGAGTCTTGCCTTTTCCGCCTCCTCCTTATTGTGGTTTGGGGCATTGCCTCCTGTGAAATTCATATTATACCAGGCAAATGAATTATCTGATAAGGTAATGGGCGCCC
>CAIWHI010000872.1 GCA_903912435.1 uncultured Bacteroidota bacterium
CAAAAAGAAGGCTTATTTGAAATGGTATCAGGATTATGTGTATCATACTTACATCGACACTCTTAAAACCCTGGATATACGACAAGGAAGGATGCTTCTCAAACTGATTGACCGCGAAACAGGTAAAACTCCTTACGACCTAATAAAATCCTATCGAGGGGGCTTCAACGCAATGTTATGGCAATCAGCAGCTTTTATGTTTGGCGCAAACCTGAAATCAAGCTTTGATCCCGAAGATGATGCCATGATCGAACATATCATTAAAAGGTATAAAGCAGGTGATTTTAATTGATGTAGAAATGAAAAAATTTCTTAGTTTAGCAGAGTAAAATAATATAAAGAACTTTCGAACAAAGTAAATACATGCATCATGGACCTTACAAGCAAACTTCAGAGCAATAATCCCATCTTTGACAACTATTTATCGTGCCTTCCAACAAATCTTACGCACAGGGATATGTTGACCAAGTATGAGAAAATTCCCACCTATATTTATTCGGAAAGCATTGAGGCTTCGATTGTTGTTGCTGCCGAAATAGCAGAATTGATCAGGGAAAAACAGAGAAAAGGTCAAAATTTTGTCATTGGTCTTTCAACAGGTTCGACACAGATCAGGATCTATGCTGAATTGGTCAGGCACCACAAAGAAGAAGGTTTGAGTTTTAAAAATGTGATTACCTTTAGCCTTGATGAGTATTACCCAATGTCATCACATTCATTAAAGAGTTATCATCAATACATTAAGACCCATTTGCTTAATCATATCGATATTCTTCCCCAGAATATTCATATCCCGGACGGGACGATTATTCTTGAAACCGTTCACGACTATTGCCGCGATTATGAGAAGAAAATTGCAGATGTGGGAGGAATCGACATGATGTTGCTCGGGATTGGCAGAACCGGCCACATTGGTTTTAACGAACCGGGTTCAGGACGTAACACCCGGACAAGGATCATCACCCTTGACCCTGTTACACGACAGGAAGATGCCAACCAGTTCCAGGGATTTGGAAATGTTCCCCGCAGGGCAATCACAATGGGTATTGATACAATATTAAATGGTAATACCCGCGAAATAGCTGGCGGTGACCCATTCAGGGTAATCACAGGCGATTTCGTTACTACCGAAGATGGTACTGGTATCGTGCATACCGCGCCTGCTTTTGGTGCTGATGACTACAAGGTTGGTAAAAAGCATGATATAGGCATCCTGATTATGGTCGACCGTCAGGGTAAGTTTACCGATTATATGGGTGATTTGTCTGGTCGCTATGTGAAGAACTATAAGGACGACCCTGATTATAAGGATGTTGACGTTGAAATTGCTGTAGGTCTTAAGTTAAAAGGCCAGGCATTTAAAATAGAAAAGTACGAACACAATTATCCACATTGCTGGAGAACTGATAAGCCAATTATCTATTATCCACTTGATGCATGGTTCATAAGGACTACTGCGGTTAAGGACAGGATGGTGGAACTCAACAAAACCATTAACTGGAAGCCAAAGGCTACCGGTGAAGGTCGTTTTGGTAATTGGTTGAGCAACCTTGTTGATTGGAATCTAAGCCGTAGCAGGTATTGGGGCACCCCATTACCAGTTTGGGCTACTGAAGATGGCAGCGAGTTGAAATGTATAGGTAGCATTGCAGAGTTAATGAGTGAGGCTCATAAGGCGAATAAAGTACTGGGGATCAATCAATTATTAGAGGGTAGCCTTGACTTGCACAAACCTTATGTAGACCAGATTATCCTGGTTTCAGATAGCGGCCTGCCAATGCAGCGTGAACCTGATCTAATAGATGTTTGGTTCGATAGTGGAGCTATGCCATATGCGCAAATGCACTACCCATTCGAAAATAAAAATTTATTCCCCGAACCTGTTACTTCATCTTCGCCTTTAACTAATAATATAAAACATTATGGTGGCGCATTCCCAGCCGATTTTATTGCTGAGGGTGTTGACCAAACTCGTGGTTGGTTCTATACTTTACATGCCCTTGGTGTAATGCTATTCGATAGTGTAGCTTACAAGACCGTGGTAAGTAATGGCTTGGTACTCGATAAAAATGGTAATAAAATGAGTAAAAGGCATGGTAATGTCATAGACCCATTCTTAACCATTGAAAAATATAGTGCTGATGCTACCCGTTGGTACCTCATTACCAATGCATCCCCATGGGATAGCCTTAAGTTCGACTTGGAAGGCATTAAAGAGGTGCAGCGCAAGTATTTTGGTACATTGTACAATACCTACCAGTTCTTTGCACTTTATGCCAATGTAGATAATTTCTCTTTTGAAGAATCCTACATTCCGGTAATTGAAAGGCCTGAAATTGACCGTTGGATTTTATCTTCCCTACATACCCTGATTAAGAATGTAACCCTCCAGATGGAGGATTACGAACCTACAGCAGCCGGTAGGGCGATAGAAGTATTCCTTGATGAGCAATTGAGTAACTGGTACGTGCGCCTGTGCCGTCGCCGGTTCTGGAAAGGTGAGTATGAGCATGATAAGATATGTGCTTACCAGACCCTTTATGAGTGCCTGGAAACCATTACCTTATTAATGGCGCCTATAGCTCCGTTCTTTGCCGACTGGATGTTCCAAAATCTGAATGGTGTTACCAAAAGAGATACCCAAACCTCAGTTCACTTAGCAAATTATCCCGAAGCTGATGAAAGCTTTATAGATGAGGAGTTGGAGGAAAGGATGCAGTTGGCCCAGGGTATTTCTTCATTGGTATTATCTATCCGCAAAAAGGTGAACATAAAAGTTCGCCAGCCATTGCAGAAGATTTTGATACCTGTAATGGATGTACATACCAGGACTCAAATCGAGAAGATTGAAGACCTCATTAAGAGTGAAGTAAATATTAAAGACATAGAATACCTCACCGAAACTGAAGGATTCATTAAGAAGAAGCTGAAACCAAACTTCAAAACTTTGGGTGCCCGTATGGGAGCCAAAATGAAGAGTGTAGCAGCTGCAATCAATCAGTTGAACCAGGCTCAAATCTCTATTCTTGAAAAGGATAAAGCATTTGGACTCCAAATAGGGGAGGAGATTATAGAAATAAGTATTGAAGATGTAGAAATAATTGCGGAAGATATTCCGGGTTGGTCAGTTGCCAATAAGGATAATCTCACTGTGGCATTGGATATTACAATTTCACCTGTATTGCTTGAAGAAGGTAATGCAAGGGAACTGGTAAACAGGATACAGAATATACGCAAGGACAATGATTACAAAGTAACCGACCGTATCATTGTTGAAATTGAGGAACATCAGTCAATAAATGATTCGGTAAGAAATTACAATGATTATATCTGTAAAGAGATTTTGGCCGATATAATTAGCTTAGTACCATCATTATCTGAGGGTACAGACATAGAAGTAAATGATGAAACGCTCAAAATATTCATAAAAAAAACCTCTTAGTACTCATGGCTACAAAAAGTAAACCGGCAGAAACGCCAACAACAAACGCAAAACCATCTACGGGTTCCAAAAGTAAAGCGCCTGCAAAGGAAGCCATGGGGAAAGATAATGTTTCTGAAAGTGCTAGTGTTGCTAATAACGAAACAACTGCAAAGAAGGCGCCTGCTAAAGCTGTTAAAAAAGAAGCAGCGCCGGTAATTGAAGAGGCTAAGCCTGCAGCAAAACCAAAAGCAGCTAAGAAAACCGAAGAAGTAAAAGAAGAAGCACCAGTGGCTCCTGCAAAGAAAGCTGCAACTAAAAAAGTTGCAGAAGTAGTTGCAGAGGCTCCTGCTAAGAAAGAAGCTCCAAAAAAAGAAACACCAGCTAAAAAAGAAGCTGCAAAAACTGAAATGCCAGAAACTAAAGAAGTTGTGAAGAAGGCGGCATCTGCTAAGAAAGCTGAACCTGCCCCAAAAGTAGAGGAAGAACCAAAACCAGCCGCTCCTAAAAAGAAAGAGGCAGTAGTGAAAGAAGTTGCTAAACCAGAACCAGCTCCGGTAAAAAAGCCCGTAGCTAAGAAAGAAGTTCCTTCTAAAGTTATTCCTGCAAAACCAATACCGGTAGCACCTAGGCCTATGCCTACCCCTGCTGCAAGAACTGTTGAAAAGAAACCAGGTGTGGTTATTGCCCACAGGCGTCTGGAAAATAAATCAAAAGCACCTGCTGATCCGGGCAATACTATGATTCAGTATTTGCCAGAAACTTACAGGTCTATTCTTGATGAGCCGCAGCAACAGCAAGGCCCGGTTTACAGGTACAGCGATGAAGACCTGGTTGAATTCAGGGATATTATCAATAGCCGTCTGGAATCTGCCCGCAAGGAATTGAACTACCTTCAGGGCTTGATTACCCGTAA
>CAIWHI010000873.1 GCA_903912435.1 uncultured Bacteroidota bacterium
ATAAATTCCGCCGTAGTTGGTGAAAGCACCAATAACAGATGATTTTTGGCGCGTAGGGCTAACCTCGACTGTACAAATTGGCCTGACCGCGGAAAGCGGTGCTGACCAATTTGTACTCCATTTGCATTTGGAGATATGTGAAACCCTCCCCAATCCCATTCTGTTATTCTTCATGTTTACACTAAATAAATCAAATGGTTATTTTTGCACCCAAAAGAATATCTTTGATTAATGGCCAATATGGAACACCAGCAAGACTATATCGTTACCCAATGTTATGGAAATGAAGGAGTTTTCCTTGAATGCGCTTATTGCCTCCTTTCATTATCACGCCTCTATTCCCCCGAACAGCTTAGCAACCTGCAAATTTGGGTGTATACTGATAATCCGGGATGGTTTAAAATGTTTAAAGATTGTAGCCTTCCTGTTTATTTCAGGGCTATTGACCACAATACCATAAAGGCCTGGCGTGGCAGGATTGATTTCGTGCACCGGGTAAAAATAGAACTACTCAAGGATTTTACTAAAGACAAAAACGGCAATATTCTATATGTAGATACCGATGTGATATTTACCCACAATATCGATTCCCTGTTCCAAAATATAAGGGCCGGTAAGCTTTACATGCATGTGAATGAAGGATTGGTAAGCAGCAAGTCGAACCCTATGCTCACCAAATTAGATGCCCACCTTCGTGATAATTCCCACCTGAAGGTAAATGGCCGTCCTGTAAATGAACTATCTATGTGGAATGCCGGGGTGCTGGGTTTTAATACCGTTTACCGCTACCTGCTTGATGAGGTTTTGGCTTACACCGATGCCGAATACCCTGCATTCCCTAAGCATATCATTGAGCAGTTTGCCTTTTCGGTTTACTTCCAGCAAACCGGGGTGGTAAAATGTGCATCGCCCTATATCCTGCACTATTGGAACCTGAAAGAGGCACGGCCCCTGCTGGCGTCCTTCTTTCATCATTTTAATGCCAAAAGCTGGGAAGACCTTGTAGCCTATAGTTCTTTGATTCAAATACCTGTGCTGATGCAGGATAAGATTAATTACCTCCTCAATAAATCCCTTCTATCCAAACTCGGCAAAACTAAATGGGCTCCAGCCCCTATTGATTGGAACGATTTAATAAGGCAATTATAAAAGCGAGGAGAGAATAAGCCTATCCGCCCCTTGCTTATTTTAATATTGCAGACTAAAACAATGTACCCGGCATAATTTTGAGAAAATCTTCCCAGGGCAGGCCACTCTTGCCTATCAGTAATAGTTTATCTGGTCGCATTTTGGTTTTAAAATTGGCCATACCCTTTGTGCTGCCCGATATGCCACTCTTTACCTCTATGCCTATTACTTTACCATTTTTCTCTATTACAAAATCTACCTCATCATTGCCATCCCGCCAATAGAATACATTGTACCCGCCTGTAAAAGCATGGTTCACCAGGTGCGCCCCTATTGCCGACTCTACTATCCTTCCCCACTGTACCGGCTGCATAATTATGTCCTCATAATATTCACCTCTTTGCGCACTTACCAGGGCATTATTATGTACCTGGAATTTCGGGCTCGATGTCCGCTTACGCATGGTGTCTTTAGAGAATTTCTCTAAGCCACCTAGTAAACCTGCCGTATCCAAAGCCTTTAAATAGTGCGACAAGGTGGTGGTATTCCCTGCGTCCTGCAATTGACCCATTATCTTGGTAAACGACAGTTCCTGCGTGGAATAAAGACATCCCAGCTCGAAAAGCCGCTTCATCAGCGCTGGCTTATCTACCCTGGTAAGCATAAGGATATCCTTAGAAATACTGGTTTCAATAAGCGAATTAGCAACGTAGTTTTTCCATCTCTGCTCCTCACCTATCAGTTCTGCCGAACCAGGATAACCACCAAACCATGCAAATTGCTTTTCATCCCAACCAAATGCTTCCTGCATTTCTGGATAGGTCCAATGTCCCATATAGATGGTCTCAAACCGCCCAGCAAGCGACTCTGTAAGCCCCTGTTGTATCATCAACCTTGATGAGCCCAGCAGGATTACCTTTATATTCCTGCCTTCCTGTGTATCGCCATCCCATAGCATTTTTATGGTTTCGCTCCAGTTATCTATTTTTTGTATTTCGTCTATAATCAGCAAAAACTCCGGTGCTTCAGATTGCTTGAACCTCATACGTGCTATTTCCCACTGGTCTTCAATCCATGTACCATAAGATTGGGGTACAGCATCTGCGGTTACCGATAAATAGGGTATTTTCAATGACTTCACTGCCTGGCCTATGGTAGTAGTTTTACCTACCTGCCTTGGCCCACAAACAACCTGGATAAACTTTCGTTTCTCCCCTATCCTCTTCGTTATCAATTCATAATAATTGCGCTGTATCATAGCTTCAATTTTTAGTTCACACTTATTTCATTTATCTTGTTGCAAATCATTGGTTTTAAACAACTTACAACGTTTTCTAATTTTTACTCAATGTACTACGTATTTTCACTCAACTACAATCCTATTGTACTAATTAGCTGTTTTACAGTTACTTGCAAAGCTTTTCCAAATTTACTCAATATATCTCTTGTTTTTACTTAATGCATTAGGTGTTTATGCTCTATTCTAGTACTCATTTCACAATCTATTGTTTTACAATTACTTACAAAGCTTTTTCAAATTTACTCAATATTATGCGTATTTTACTCAATAGAACAAGTGTTTATACTCAATTTTTAAAATAATTTCACAATCTATTGCTTTACAATTACTTACAAAGATTTTGCAAATTTACTCAATAACTTGCGTATTTTTACTCAATAAGTAAATTAAATTCGGTAAATAAATCGCCTATTAATACAACAAATTGTATTTCAATGTTTTATAGCGACATTATTTTTAACCAATAGTATTGCCGTAAGTGCAAAGAAATTTCTAAAGATATCAGGTAGTGGATAAAAAAGAGTAGCATAAACACTAGAATTTGCCTAGGATTAGCACCATTATTGAGATTTTAAGTAAAATCTATACTCCCGTAAATCATTGTATAACAATAACTTACACGGGTTTTTTATTTTTACTCAGTATAGTGCGTATTTTTACTCAACACATTTAGTAAATTTCCTCAACTTACAATAAAACAACACCAAAACTAATCCCTAAACTTCAGGAAATAGTACTTTTTGGTAGCAGCGAGGCGGGTTTTGGGGTTAAGAAAATCAGGGGTGAGTTCACTGACTTTGAATAAGCGGCCTTCTTTAATAATATCATAGGCATGATTTGTGGCCTTGATTTCGTTCAAGCCATTGTCCATGGTGATAATATACTTTTGATTGCGGATACTGTCGATATCCCTGCAATTCCTTATGGAACCATGAGCATAAAAATTGATAGAATTAACGGGGTCATCAACTTCAAAAAGGGCGATATCAATGGTTGGTATGGAGCTACTATAAATATACTTACCGATAGCCGACCCTAGCTGATATTGTAGCAGAGAGGGGTATAAATGATTGGAAACAAACACATTGGCAACAATCATGGCAGTAACCGGTAGCCACAATATTTTACCTTTCAAATCTTTTTTAACAGCCAGGTAAAGCCAAATTCCAAAACCTATAAACCACACCCCAATCATTGCAGGATGGGCAGGGAATATATAGGTAATCAATGCCAGTGATGCCAGGATTAGCCCACAGGAAATAACTAAAAACAATGGTTTGGCAACCTTATAGAACACCCTGTATCTTTGTTCTTCAACCAACTCATATATAAACCGGGCAGTAACTATTGATGCCAGCGGGAAAGCTACAAAAATATAGTGCGGTAACTGATAGGCTGAGGAGGCAAGCACATAATAGGTAAGTAGGAAACCACCTGTGCTTATCCACTCATTACCAGGCCCGGCCGATAAGTGGAAACGATTGGCCAATAGTTTGAGAAAATTAACCAGCATAGCCGGCAGGAACAATATAATCCAGGGTAGGTAAGACCAAAGCATGTTTTCCAAGAGGAAGGTGGGGTATACAGCATTCTTCCACGGGCTTTCTCCTGTAATGCGCCCAAAACTCTGCGACCAATAAAAGAACCTAAGGCCTGATACTCCTCTCTGCCCATTTACCATTATTTCGGGGTGCATATCAAATTGCTGGTACAGGCCTATACTCATGGGAATTAGTAATATCACTATAATCAAAAGACCCAACAAATATTGAGGTTTGATAAAATTCTTCCACAATCGTTTCAATGTCCAATCGGCAGAGAAGCAAAAGATAGGCACCATAAGTGCAATAGGCCCCTTGGTCATCATACCAAAAGCCGCAGCAGCAAAGGCACTCAGCAGATAGCCAAGACGTTGCTTCACATACCATTCATTTATGAGCCATATGGACGTGATGACCCAACTCATGAGTATGGTATCGCAGCGAATATCATTGGTCATCAGGAACATACCCTGGCAGGTAGCCAATATCAAGGCAGCCATGCGACCTGTAAACTCACCATAAAGCAGTTTGGTGAGCCGGTAAGTGGCAAATAGAGCCCATAAAGCAAATAATAAGGATGGAAACTTATATCCGAAATTGTTGACCCCAAAAACCTTCATACTTGCGGCGCTTACCCAAAACAGGAAGGGTGGTTTATCAAGATATTCCATACCGCGATCAAAGACATGGAGGTAGTCGCCACTCTTCATCATTTCGCGGCTTATCTCGGCATATTGCGATGCGTCAATATCCATAGTGTCCACACCAATGGCGCTGAAATAGAGGACGGCAATTAAAATAAAAACCCAAAAAGGAACTTTTGGCACAGAATATCGTTTTAAGCGCAAAAATAGTCGCAATTTTATGCAATGCTGCAATTAAAATATTATCGCTTCGAATTACCCTTCGAATATCCGTTTATTACCAGCCACGGAACCAAAACACACCAGCCTACCCTCATCACATCCCTGGCCCTGGGAAATGTTACCGGCTTTGGTGAGGCACCGGCCATCAGCTATTATGATGTAACAGTAGATGATATGATTGCATCGCTTGAAGCCAAGCGGGGGATGATAGAACGCTATGCCCTTACCGACCCACAACGTTTCTGGCATTTTCTCCACCACCTGATACCCGGACAGCATTTTTTAACGGCAGCCCTCGATATTGCGGGTTGGGACTTATTTGCCCAACTACGCCGCCAACCCCTTTACCAATTGCTGGGCATAAAATGGGATAGGGCACCACTAACAGATTACACCATAGGTATGGATACCCCTGAAAATATGGTTGCCAAACTAAAAGCCCACCCCTGGCCCATATATAAGATAAAAGTAGGCAAGCCTGATGATATAGACAGCCTACGTGCACTTCGTGCCCATACTAATGCCCCCTTCAGAATTGATGCAAATGAGGGCTGGACTTTTGAGGAAGCCAGAGCCCTGCTGCCCGAACTAAAACTGCTCAATGTGACGCTTGCCGAGCAACCCCTACCCAGGGGCGAATATGAAGCAATGAAGGAACTGAAAGCTATATCACCCATTCCACTTTATGCTGATGAAAGTTGCTGCACGGAGGGAGATGTGGCCAAATGTACCGATGCCTTTGATGGGATAAATATAAAACTCACAAAGTGCGGAGGTATTACTCCCGCCCTAAGAATGA
>CAIWHI010000874.1 GCA_903912435.1 uncultured Bacteroidota bacterium
AAAGCAAACAACAAGCCACTAAGGAATTGCGACCCACCACTTGCATCCATCACAACAGATTTTGCAATCATAGGCCCATTCAAACTAAAAGGCAGGAATCCAGTAAAATCATGAATTGATACACCCAGGGTTGGCAGTACATCACCAAAACCCTCCATTGGCCTATTAAGCAAGCTACCCTCACCAGTTATATTTATCAACCTATCACTTAATCCTGCAATTGGGGTAAACAATCTGGTGGCCAGACCGCTCTCACCACAATTGATAATTGATGAAACGGGTCTAACACCATTACTCTCAATCACAATTTCCCTGTCTGTACCCTCCCCATTCACTACCACGCTTGCCCCCAATTGCCTTATTACCTGTAGGGCAGCCTCTTCATCGGCTGAAAGGCCGGCATTACGTATTATAGTTTTACCCTTATGCAATAATGCACCGGCATAGGCACGCTGGGTATAACTTTTAGATGGTGGGGCTATTACTACCCCATGTATATAGGCCGGCTCAATTGTGGCTTTCATAGTCGCTAAATACAGTTTCTATAATGGTTAGAGGTAAAGAACGTATTGCTGCCTTTCCTATTGCTTCAAGCACTATATAATCTACATTTTCGTTGTTCCTTTTTTTATCCATCTTCAATATTTCCATGGCTTTATAGGTATTTACCTTCTGGTGCACAGGAAGATTGTATAATTCCAGCAATTCCTTCAGCCTATGGGTATCCGCAGGTTTCAGTCCGCTAATCTTTTCTGATAGCATGGACGCGATTACCATACCAATAGCCACAGCCTTACCATGGGGCAACTCATAAAGGTTTTCGATTGCATGGGCAGCAGTATGCCCGAAATTCAACAATTTACGGATGCCCTTTTCATGCTCATCTGCAATCACGGTTGTATTTTTCCAGGCAGCACACCTATCCACCAGATTTACAAGGTCGGCTGCATCATTTTTATAATGGCTGATGTTTTTGCCCTCCAGCAAAATAAACAAGTCGGCATCAAAAATGCAGGCATATTTGATAATTTCGGCAAAACCATTACTCCACTCCACATTAGGCAAGGACTGCAAAAACGCCATATCATACAATATAAATTCAGGCTGACATATAGTTCCCAGTATGTTTTTATTAAAGCCCAGGTTCACCCCGTTCTTGCCACCTATCGCAGCATCCACCATACCCAGCAAGGTTGTAGGCACAAATCCAAACGGCACTCCACGCATATAGACCGAAGCCAGGAAACCTGTTATATCTGTTACCACACCACCACCTATACCAATTAGTGTGGTTTTTCGGGTCGCATCTGCCTCCAATAGTTGCTTAGCCAGACTATCAATAGTCCTCAGGTCCTTACTACTTTCTACCGGAGGTAATACCAGGGTTTTATGCAACTTAAAAAGGTGGGGATAAAGCTTAAACAAATGCTCATTGGTTATAATCACCGCCCTCCCCTTCTCATAACCTTTCAGCAATTCCTCTACCGAACTCTGGAATATATAATCTACACTCCCCGAAGGGAATACAACTGTTTGCCTCATAGTCTTACAAAAATAGTGCTTTATGGTATAACCCTGGAATAAAACGCATGAATACCACGCCATCATTCATCACAAAATACTATTGCGACATCAAACATTTCCCCCACTCAAACTAGTTCAAAAAAGGATTATTGTCCCGGCTTTTATGCCGCTATTGGGCTCTAGTGGCGATAGCACCATTCATCAGTAGGATTGCTATTGGGCTTTACCCCTTATAACCAAAATACTCATTATACCATCCATACTGCTTCATTATCCAGTCATACACATCCTTGCCAAGCACCTGTCGGGCATCAGATGGTTTCATTTCCAGTGACGGACGGATTGTGTGCAGGCCCGATATGCCAACCAATGCTGC
>CAIWHI010000875.1 GCA_903912435.1 uncultured Bacteroidota bacterium
ATAACCTTTTTGCCTGCCCTGCTAATCAAATCGCCCAAACTAATGAAGAAACCAAAGACCATAATGATTACCCCTAACCACAAGACATTAATATAAGGGAAAACAAGCGCCTTAAGTACTATAAAATCATCAATAGGATCTGTTTGGCGGATCAATACCTCGGCGGTTGCCTCGTTTTGGGACTTCACAATAAGGTTGGCAAAATGGGCGTACAGCCCAATAGATGGCAAAGTATCATCGAGATAAGTGATAAACTTGCGGTCACGAAGGATATATAATGGATTCAATTCCCTGCTCGGTACATCTGGGAATTTAGAATAAAAAGTAAGCTTGGCTTGTACAGGTAAATCTCCCTCAACAGGTACATACCTCGACTCAGTAAATACTTTGCCTAAACCATTATAAACCAGGAATCCGTTCTTAACTGTAATGGTATCCCCTGGTTTTGATAATAGGTATCTTTGGTAAGTGGCGGTATCTTCCCTACCCTTATCGGCTGCACCAGTGATATAGGTAAAGATATCATGGTCCCAATAATGTTGCGTAGATGGGTTGGCACTTAGACCCTGCATACCTTTAGGATTAATAAACGCATCGGGGTATAACATAAAATGCTCCACCACTTTTTTGGTCTGCATATCATACCTGTCAAAAGACACCTTGTAATATACACGCCTATCCTTACCTGCAACATCACTGTCACCTATATAAGTAGCCTGAAAATCGCCAACCACAGCTGGTACACCTTTTGATAATACCTCGTTCTCACGGTTATCATCCATGCTTTTCTTGCTAGCTCCAGCCTCTGCACTGAATGGTACTCCGGTATTGTTATAAGTAATTGTGTGCTTGTTATAGGATGAAAGCAGGATACCCAATAATACCGCAGCAAAACCAAGATGAGCCACAGTTGGTCCTAGTTTCTTAAACTTGAGTTTCTGCAACATTATGCCATAGTAGGTAGTGGCCACAATACCATAGCAGGAAGAGAACAGCATTAAATCGTATTGCCACATGGTAATATGCTGCCCCCAGCCTATCAGCACAGTCATCACAAGTGCAAATAATGCGGTTATTCCTAAGTGCTTTCCTAATGTTTTAGCATCAGTACTCTTGTACTTCATATAGATAACTGTAGCCGCAAGTAAGCCAACAATCACTGCTACAAATACCTGGATGCCGTTGTAGTGCGCCATAACATCGGTTGGTGGGGCAAAATCTTTTCCTGATATCCATTTAGCCAATGGTGCCCAAACCGGTATTGAAGTAGTAACTGTAATCTGTATAGAAGCAAGGAAAATTACGATAGAACCAATAAACATCCAGAACTCTCGCGATAACCCTTCCTCCTCAGTTTTTATCCTTGGCATGCTCTTCCATCTCCATATGAGCAAGCCTATTGAAATAGCCAACAATACCCCCATTACCACTAACAAATGGTAATAGAGTGCCTGCCCATCTCCTGTAAATGCATGCACTGATGTTTTGCCCAATATACCAGTTCGGGTAAGGAAGGTAGAATACCAAATGAGCATGTGTGTAAGGATAAAGAATATAATGGTTATGGGTAATGCCCTGCCTGTAGCCCTGTAAATCAATATAGTATGCAAACCCGAAATCAATACCAGCCACGGCACTAAGGACGCATTTTCCACAGGGTCCCAGGCCCAGTAACCACCAAAATTGAGTGATTCATAAGCCCATGCACCACCCATCATGATACCTGTACCCAATACAGCACCATTCAATAATGACCAGCCTATAGTAGGCTTGATAAAATCTTTGTACTCCCCTTTCCATAGGGCAGCGATACAGTAGGCAAATGGTATCAATGTAAGAGCAAAACCCAGGAACAATATTGGAGGATGTATTACCATCCAGTAATTCTGAAGTAATACATTTAGACCATTGCCATCCTTTATAAAGTCCATATAGTTGGCCATGGCAAAAATGGGGGCTCCCTGCATGGCATGGCGTAATAGCATAAATGGTGTACTACCTATTTTGATATCCCCACCGAAATAGAACCCCAGTATCATAGTACCCAATATTACCTGCACGAATGATATAATTACCATTGTCCGGGTTTCCAGCGATTTTGCAGTACGCATTACTACCAGACCCAAAATAGAATGCCAAAACATCCATAGCATAAAACTACCTTGCTGCCCTTCCCAGAAACAGGAAAGTAGATATTGGGGAGGAAGAGACAATGAGGAATGCTCGTAAGCATAATGATATTCAAAAAGGTGATTTTGAATAATGTAAAACAGTGTTGAAAAGATGCCAATTACTGAGGCAGTATGCAACACAAAGCCTCCACGGCCCATTACCAGCCATGATTGGCTACTCAAAGGATTTGATTTTTCTGTAAAAACAGCACGCAAATAGCTGAATGTACTGAACAAGGCAGCTACAAATGATATAATTACAAAAAAATGACCCAGTTGCCCGGGCCTCAAATGCTCTCCTAAGAATTGTGTTTCCATCCTGTTAAAAAATCAAAGATAAAGTAAAGTTTAACGGTAATCGCTTTAGCATACTTCAATATTTAATGCCAACTCATAGAAAATAACTATGTACCACGGTACTTGTTAATATTGGAAGGGCAATAAAAATGAAATTCTAAACTAACCTAACTGCTGCTACCTACAGCCACCATATCCTTCTTGTATTTCGATGGGCATTTCATCTGTATCCTGCTACAATGAAATGTACCGGCATCTATATAACCCATCATTACTATTTGCTCCGATTTTTCAATATCCCTTGGCTTTTCACCATTGAATATCACCTTATTCATATTCCCTGACTTGTCTTTGGCATAAAAAGTAAAATGGTTAGGGTCTAATTTCTGATTGTAAACCATTTCCTTTTCCTTATCCAAAAATCCTATTACATAAATATTCTTGCCTGGTTGCTTAGATGCAGAGGCAAATGTTTCGTAGGTGCTGAAATCGAGAAATACACTGATGATAACTGAAATGGTAATCACCACCAATACCAACAGAACTATGTGTGTCTTTTTCATAAAATCTAATTAAAAGCCAATAAAGACATACTTGTCTCTAAACACAAAAATAAATCAATAATGGTTCTCAAAACCCCAAACTAAAGAAATCTCATGCAATTTTAACAATAGAAACCAAAAAAAATAGCGCCCCGAATATGGACGCTAAAATATAATGTCAAGTGTAAGTTCTCCTATAAATTTCAAATATGGCTATAAAATTGCAACGAAGGCAACATTATCACTTGTCGTAACCCTGTTGTTTACGGTAAATTTCGTAACCCTTATCTTCATAGCTGGTAAATACCAGACAAAAATGACCTAAAAAAGTTAAAGCCCATGCAGCAGTAGTCCAAGCTGGCCATGGATAAGCCCAATGTCCATCATGTTTATCATACATAACCCATGTAAGTACAGTAACAATAGCGAATATCACAAAATGCAATATAAGCATAGATTTATCTTTTCCTGTTGGTATTACTTTCTTTGGCATCTCACTAAAAGTTTTTGATGTGGCAAAGGTAATAATCAACACTGATAAAGTAAAGGAAAAAAATTTTTTGGGCAATGATTTTTTAGTTTGCCATGATTTATCCCCAATTATTTACCAAAATGGATAACAACAATAAATTAAATTTCTTTTCTTTGCCTAAAGAATAAAAAAACATGAACATGAGGATAAAATTAATGCTGTTTGGGTTGCTGCTAATAATCTTCGCTTCCTGTATTTCCCATCCCAGACCATATAAAAATTGGTATAAACGCCATTCAGGCATCAAGCATTATAACCGTGGACCAGTATACTGGGGACGTAAATACTGGGTACGCCAAAGTTAAACAATCATTTCGCTTCAATTAGTTTTTCCTTATAAGGTAAAAACTGCATTTGATAATATTTAATATTTTCGGTTAATATCGATTAGGATAAGTTGACACCTATCTTTTAGAATCATAAAATATTCTAAAAACTGGCAAATAATTAAACCTAATTCCAATTACTCGCTCAAAGAATAAAAAAATTATGAGCAAGCAAATCAAGTTAGTAGCATTTGTACTTATTATTAGCAGTTTTGCATCATGTATTGTTGTATACCCAGGCCCCCCAAGGCATAGACATCATCACCATATGCATCATTACTATGGCCGGTATTAGTAAAAGAGTATACATAATAAGCCTCCAAAAGTAGCCAAAAGGCACTAATTGGAGGCTTCTCTTTTTATATATTTTAATTTAGGAATGTATTTGCTAGAAATTAAAACTTTGTCCACTCAGATGGTTGACTTGTAGTATTCATATATCCAAAATCATCTGTGGATCTGGCCAGGGTATCTGTAGCATAATACCTTACTGTTATAGCTCCATTTGCACCCATAGTGGGACTTGAGTGAATATACCCCATCCCTGCAATCTTTTGTATACGGCTGTTATAATCCATCACATATTGCAACGGTATATAGAAACTATCATGAACTACTGTAGCTGTGACAGACGAATAAAGATTGGTATGCAGATTGCTTAAGGTGATCGTGCCTACATTCGCACCCGAACCAAAAGAACTGGATATTGATACATTATATGTTTTGTGTGCTGTAAGCGTACCTGTTTCATCTGCAGTCCAACTACCCTGAAACTTATTACGTGCCTCTGTTTGGCAACCTGCCCCTTCATACCCTGCCGGGCAAACGCAGGTATCATTTATACATACCCCGCCATGGGCACAGGTAACACACTTAATTCGTGTGGTAGATGTAGTATCTGATTTTGTACACGATAAATAGATAACTGACAATGAACAGGTGAG
>CAIWHI010000876.1 GCA_903912435.1 uncultured Bacteroidota bacterium
AGATGCCGGTCCATGTGTTGTTAGTGCGTTCCCTAGATTAGCCAGATGCTTGCTATCATCATCTAAAATTAGAACCTTAGCATCTTCTATATTCCCATTTTCCTGCCTAGCAAAATGATAAATCCCCTGTTTCTCACTCTTTGCGAGCTTTTCCCTTATCAGCCAAATGGCTCCTTCCACTGCATCGGGGCCATCATCATGCGCATAGCTACCTGGGGCAAAAGCCTGAAACTGCTCATCCAGTAGCTCCATATTGGGGTTTTTACGTTCATTTTCATTCAGATACAGTTTGCCATTTCTATGCAGGGGCTCCAGGCTACTCTCTATGCGCAGGTATTTGTCGGGCTTTTTACGTGTATCACCAAGAATGGGTATAGACCTACCTCCCGGACCACGGGCATTGCTCAGTTCCCGTCTTATCACATCCTGAATAAAAACCTCCTCGATATAATAATAGCAGGCCAGGCCCCCTACCATATTCATAATATTCCAATGCCAATCTATCAGTTCTGCCGTACCCACTTTTTGCAGGTAACACTTTATAATGTGAAACTCCTCCTGCCAGTAACCCACCAATACGGTTGCCTTATAATCGCTATTCGCTTTGTAAGATGGATCGGTATAGCAGAGCAATATTTTGTATTCAGCCAAAGGAAGGGCTTGCTTATAGACCATTTTATTAAACACTGCCCCTTCGGTAAGTGGATTATTAAAATACTCCTTTTGTGCCGATGCATAACTTTTCTGGCTCATCACCCTGTCTATATCTACTTCAGTATTTTTCTCAGGCCATACAGAAATACCATTTTCATCTCTTATGTTCCGTTCATCGGTAATGTCTGCGGCACGAGTAGCCCTTTCTATGCAGCAATCTGCAGCTATACGATTACCACAAAAAATAAGCGTGGTAGGCTGCGAAATACTTCGGGTACCTATGGCTGCCTCTTCAATCCAGCGCCACTTTTTAGCTATAAGCTCGGGGTTCAGGCATTCGGCATCGGTGTCAAGGTCGTCGAACAATATTATATCGGGCCTCACTTCCTCATTCCTGGCCCCACGTGGACTTTGCCCTGCGCCTATTGCCCTAAATGCTACCCCACCCAATGTGGTAAATTCTGCCATTTCCCAGTTTCCAACACTTTGTTGCAATCCATAATCCTGTATTATACGATGGTTATACTCCAAATTGGCCTTATAGGGCATTAACAGACGAACAGCATTATCAAGGCAATTACTAATCAGCAATACATAGCGCTTCCTATGCCTAAAGGGGATTTGCATTACGCTTTTGAATTTCTTTCCCTGTGATTGCTGAGTGGTTTTATCAATATGTCCTACCAACACAATATAAAGTACTTCCATCATGGTGCGTGTACTTTTGGCCAATTCCCTGCTCCATATCCTCACCTCCATCCATTCTTCATTCTCCAATACCCTCCTTGTTGCTTCCTTATGAAAATCGGCAGCCGGTGCATAACTAAACCTTGGAAAATAATATTTAAACCACTCTTCAGGCTCGCTTTCCAGCCATGCTACCCTTTTCAATCTTTCGGTTTCCGGCTCATTTTCATTAATATCAGTAGAATCAAGTACCTGTTTTACAAAATCATTCCAATGAGCCAATTTCTGCTTCTCTGTCATAAACTAATACTGATTTCATTCCTGCCTAAGGTATTATAGGTTGTGCAGGAGAGTGGTTTATAAAATAAGGTTCATTTAAGGATATCGTTTTATCTTGATTCACTTACCTTGAACTTAATATAGGAATCAAATAATACCACAAGTTTCCTGGCCATAGCATTATCTCTCTTGCGCAGCCAGATTATAAATTGCTCTGACACATCAATTATAGTACCAAGGGCCACTTCTTCTTCAAGATTCTTAACAGCATTCGTGTATTTTACAATCAGGTCCACATCCTTTGGATTAGGGTCGTTTTCAATAGCCAACCTGTTATTTAATTTCTCAATCTGGCTCATGAACATTTTTGTCTGATGCTTTTTCGATACCAAGCCCGAACAACGTACCTCATCCCAGGCACCATCTTTCATCCAGCTTTTTAAGGCAGTTTCTGATACACCCACCTCGAGTGCCACGTCTTTTGGGTCTTTATTGCTGATGGTGAATAATGTTTTAGCCCATGATTTCCTATCTTCCTGATTCATTTCTCCTTTCATGACCCAAAGGTGGATAGGAAAATCAGAATTGACAAAATAGACATACGTGATGTTGTTAATGCAACATGCTACATGTAAAAAATGAATCTATCATAAAATTATTTTCGGAGGGTATCTATAATATATTATTGGTTGTCAATAAAATATGCAATATGGAAATAGAGACTATTTCTAAAAACCTAAACCTAAGCACAGTTCAAGGCCAATGCACTATATATTCTCAAGTAAATTAATGCATTAGCCCCGCATGAAAACATTTAAGGCTATGGATTACTTCATTAGCCTTGACTGGAGGTCGCTGGTAATATTTTCGTAGCTTCGCAATATCCGGTCCCAGGGTTTAAATGCCTCATCCTGACCAACCGGGGTACCTGGTTTGGCAATTTCAGACACTACCTTAGCCCTGTAAACCAATGGGCTTGAACTGCCAATCTTGATAATAACTCTGCTACGTACCGTAGCTGCCTTGAAAGAGTTGACCACCCAGCCTGTGCGTATATAGCCGGTAGCCTTATCGCTGACATCTATTACATCAAAGCTTGAAGTCACAATATGGCCTATCATTTTCCAGGCATCATCTTCCTTCATTCCGGTTTTGATATTCACATCACGGTTTGCCTGGTCTGTTTCTACCGAATTATTGAATGCTTCATCAACTTCAAGTTTATAAAACTCCTCACGTGGTATTTCATGTTCACCATCGTTTTGGTAGTTCTTTTCCATGGTGATAAACCCTTTCCTTACCACCTTCACTATTACATTAGTATTGGCTTCCACCTTCACCTCGGCAGGGTTGCTTTCGGCTTGCTTGCCATCTACATAGATAATAGAGCCTGGTTCGGTATTAATTGTTACTTTTCTTGATTTGACCTTTGCAATAGCATCGGCACTGAAACCCATAAAGCCAGCAACAAGCAATAAGATAAAGGCTATACGCCCCATAGAAAAAATATTATTTGAACGTTTCATTGGTTAACGTTTGATTTTTAAATGGTAGAGAAATGGGAAATTGAACCATGACAAAAATAAGTGAAATTATTATCCCCTTTACCTGCCTGATCAATCATTAATAATTTTTTAGGACTATGGATTGTATCACACCTATTTAATATTGAATTATTTGGGGAAATCTACAATGTTCTTACCTTTGCCAGTACTGCCAGAAAGGATGAAACCCATATTAGGATATGATTGGCCAAATAATTATTATATCATCATATCTAAAAGTTCATATCACCTTTGATTTGATTATAGGCTAAGTATTTTCAAAAAAATAGTGGTATAAAGAATATTTAACACACTTAAGAACAAAAAAAATGAAACTAGTCAACTTCCTCTTCCTTACATTGGTTCTATTTACGGCTCATCACAGTTTAGCCCAAACAGAGCTTAAAACTGTTTTTACTGCAAAAGATTTCAATCTAAAAACTACCCCAAATAGTGCTGATGTATATGCAATAAACAGTAATGGTGGTGAAACAAAATTGGGTACAGGGCTTGTAGAAATGCATATGGAAAAAGGCATTAACTATACTATTGAGGTAAGGAAAGAAGGTTATCAGCCTGTTCGCAAAATTTATGCAAGAGAAAAGGGTGGGGTAGAGGAGGAGATGGTAGAATTGGAAAACCGAATAGTAAAGATAAATACCTTTCCAGCTGATGCCAGAATATTTGCTGATAATGTGAGCGTGAGCAAAGGCCCACAGGAAATACTGATAAAAAAGGGACAAAGTGTAACTGTGGATATAAAATATCCTGGTTTTAAAACTTTGACACAAGTGTATTACAACAAAGCCGGTGCCGATGCACCTGAAATATCACACTTGTTCAAAATGCAGGATCGCCTTATTTCATTAAAAAGCATCCCTAGTGATGCTACAATATTGATGGATGGTAAAAAAGTAGGTGTAGGTGCTTATGATGCTGTTATTGCCAAAGATAATTGTGTCAATATCCAGATAGAACATGCAGGATTCGTATCGCTTACTAAAACCTATTGCAATAAGGAAATAGAAAGCGAACTGCCCATGTCGGATGAATTGACCCTAGTAGATAAGGTAGCACAGGTAAGTGTGGACCAGGCTGATGCTAAAATATACATTGATGATAAGTTGGCGGGTAAGGGTACCCAATCTGTAAAAGTATTACAAGGCAAATGTGTTGATGTGTTGATCACTAAACAAGGCTACTCTCCCCACCAGCTTACTCTATGCAATAAAGCCGACAACCCTCCTGTAGAGCCTACTTATTCTATAAAACTGGAAGAAGATGAGGCTTATACACAATCTACAGAAAGTAGCGATAAGGCTAATAAAAGCTTTTCTGTTCCGGTAAATCCTGCTACTACACCAGCAGATGCATGGAAAAAGATGACCTCAATAGTTCAACATTTCTTTGATGAAATACAAACTATTGATGAAGCATCCTCTTACCTAATGACCAATTGGGTGCCGGCATCATTTAATACTGCTGAAGGTAAAATACCTAATAGGGTTAGGACCCGCGTTATCATCACAGGTGGTGGCACCAACCCTTTATCTTATAATGTGAAAATAGTGAGTGAGATTTCTAAAATCTCCTGCTACAGGCAATTGGGCAAATTACCTCCTGTAAGCCAAGATGAATGTTATGAAGAATTCACACGTATACTACGCAAATATGATGATCTTATCGGTCAGATGCAGGCGCGACTGAAATAAATAATAAAGAATTTAGCGATGTAAATACTTACAAGAATTTACAACAAAAGGGACTCCAAATGGGGTCCTTTTTTTATTTTCGGCCACTTATGTATATGGAATCAAAATCATGCAAGAGGCGGTATGTTAAAGTTATCATAAAGCCAATATTGTTACCTAATGTTTTACCTTGTTTATACGTCTATATAGGTAGAACGCCTAAACAAATTTATAACCAAAAAACTAAACTTATGTTATTCACTAAAAAACAAGCATACCACGCTTCACAATGTCGGAAGGATGTTATCAATAGGCTCACAGGGTCACATGTTACCATTCATAACTACGATTTTGAGATTTTTGAAAAGGGCAAAACCCTGCGCATCATACCTCATGCCGAGCAGGAAAATGCCATTACCACCCTACCCATTACCGATGTGGAAATGAAGGAGACAGGAGATAAAACCGATATTGTTATTACCAGCAAAATGCGCCATCTGGACCTTGGCGGCCCGCTATTAATAGTTGCTTTTTGCACATTCCTACTATTAGCATCAATAGTTTCGGTTTATGTGGATAGAAACAGGATCATCACGTATACCTTACTAGGCTTAAGTACGTTTATATTTTCAGTATTTTATGTACGGTTACAAATGGGTTATTACGATTATGTAAGGAAGATAAGTGCATATATTAGAAATAGGATGGAGTTTGCAGAAGTTTGATTTTTAGGATGCTTGTGAGTGTGTTAATTGAAGTAGCACCGTGTCGCTTTTTTGGCCCGGTGCTATTTTTTTTGTGGGGTTGTCTGAACCACTGATTGAAGCTGATTTTTTGATGGGCTATGAATTAGCCTATTTTGATATGATATGCGTTGATTTGTGATTATATGTTTGAGGTTCGGGGGAAATTTTGATGATAAGGGGACTTGGGGAAATGTGGAGGGGTTTATAAACTGTATCTGGATGATAATCAATGAATAGGGATGGAAAAAAGATACATGATATGTTGTGTGGGGCATATGGTAGTGTAGCTATTGATGTATGCCAAAAAGGCATTTTGCGCAGGTGAAAAATGCGATTCATCTTTGTGTTGTAAAAGGACAAAATACCCAGCCATGACAGAAAAATTTAAAAAAATTGAACGACAATATGTATTGTCGGATAGTTCGGTGAATGAATATGGGTTCAGATTACTGACAAGCGGATACCAAATTGATGCCTTCCAGAAAAATCCGATTGGCTATTATATGCACAAACGTGAGGATGGGATAGTGCTGAAATGGGAAGACCTATGTGTGGATGATGATAAAATAGTGGGTACCCCGGTTATTAACCTTTCGAATGGGCGTGGTGTGCAAACTTGTGATGAGGCTGAGAATGGTTTTCTGAATGCTGCATCGGTAGGGCATATTGTGGTGCTGGAGTTTAGCAATGAAAAAGAATTGATGCTGCCGGGACAAACCGGGCCTACTATTACCAAATGGTATAATAAAGAGTGTAGCCTGGTGGATATTCCCGGTAATTGCAATGCACTGACACGACTTTATGATGCCCAGGAAAATGAATTGAATCTGGTGGATTTGAATATCAACCAACCTATCATTAAGACCCTGCATCAAAATGTGCTGAACGAAATTAAGGAGGCCCTTAACCTGAATAGTAAAACCGAGGATGTGGAGTTGGGAGCGGCAGTGAAGACTATTGTGGGTAATGTAGCCAAACTGGAACTGGATAATAAAGCATTGATGGATGAGAAAAACCAATTGCTGGAACAGCTTGAGGTTATTAATAAGGCTAAAAATAAGCATGAGGTAGGTGCCTTGCTTGACAGGGCTCTTGAGGATGGAAAAATAACTGTTGAGCTTAGGGATAAGTTGGCTAATGATTATGAAAATAATGCGGAAGGACTGAAAGGGCTTTTGAGTGCGATGCCTGCGTACCGCTCGATTACGGAATTGCTTAAAAACAAGAATGAGCTGAAGGGGGAGACCCAATGGGTTTGGGATGATTATGAAAAGAATGACCCTAGTGGTAAAAAGCTGAAGGAACTAAGGGCTAATGACCCGGTTAGGTATCAAGAGTTGTTTGATGGGAAGTTTTTCTCCTGAGTCTAAAGACATAAGTAGAAAGTAGAAAGACGAGAGGGGGATAATCGGTAATTGGTAGTAAAAAGTAGACCTAACGACAAATAATGTCACACTTTCAAGGTTCGTCCGCAATTCTTAGTCATTTTCTACAATAATATCAACCCTTCGGGTTTTTATAAGACCTTGGAATGTAGGTTATTAATTGGCCTCACTCCTAGCCCAACTCCCGCCACGGTTGACAGGCTGGAAAATGGCCTCACCCCCGGCCCCTCTCCGGAAAATGGAGAGGGGTGACAACGACGGCAAGAGCGGGCAATGATAAATGAAGGAAT
>CAIWHI010000877.1 GCA_903912435.1 uncultured Bacteroidota bacterium
AGGCTATTGATATTACCCAAAAAGCTATTGATGATATCAGGGCAAAAGGATTTATTGGCGATAATATTTTAGGTTCTGGCTTCAATTACGATTTCAAAGTTATTAAGGCACAGGGTGCTTATATATGTGGTGAAGAAACAGCCCTCCTATCCTCAATTGAGGGTCAGAGGCCGGAGGTAAGGGTACGTCCACCATATCCTACCCAGCACGGGCTGTTTAACAAGCCTACTGTGGTCAATAATGTGGAAACCCTGGCCTGCATACCATGGGTGGTTAAAAATACCGGTGCAGCATTCGCAGCCATTGGCAAAGGCAGGTCAACAGGTACTAAACTGGTTTCGTTAGATGGTTTTTTCAATAATCCTGGTATTTATGAGGTAGATATGGGTACACCATTATCTTTGGTAGTCAACCAATTAGGTGGTGGTTTCAGGTCAAAGGTTAAAGCCATGCATATCGGCGGTCCATTGGGTGGACTTGTTCCGGTAAGCAAGATTGATGCTCTATCTGTTGATTTTGAAACTTTTTCTCAAAATGGCTTTTTATTAGGCCATGCGTCTGTGGTTTGCCTGCCCGAAGATTACCCTATTATCAATTACATAGAACACCTGTTTAAGTTCACAGCCCACGAAAGCTGTGGAAAATGCTTCCCTTGTCGTTTGGGTTCAACCCGTGGTTATGAAATGGTGGAAAAAGCCATTAATACCGACTACAAAATGGATAAGGAATTGTTTACCGACCTCATTACTACTATGGAAATTGGTTCGCTTTGTGCACTAGGTGGAGGCTTACCCCTGCCTATCAAAAATGCGATGCAATATTTCGAAAACGAATTAGGTCAATATTTCGAAGCCTAAATTGATAAACCAATATATTTCAGCCCTATATAATTGCATTATTTTAATAACAAAAGCTAATTATACAGTACCAAAACATAAAATTTTACCAAATTATTACTAAAATGGTATGATTATTGCGTTTGAAAATTATCTTTACTCAAGAAACACGATTAAATGAATATTGCTCCGGTACCTGCTCATGAGCAGGATAGGTTAATGGCGATTAAAGAGTACTTTATTCCAGACAATTTGCCGGAAGCTGATTTTAGCGATATTAATTTAATCGCCGCCCAAATTTGCACCGTCCCCATTGCTGTTATAAGCGTTCTTGATGGTAGCCGTTACAAGATTATTTCCATTACCGGTGCCAATGCAGATAGTTTCTCTACCCAAAACGATATTGAATTAAAAACCCTTGCTACCACCCCTGAAACATTGATTATTAATGATTGGCATGACAGCGGCAAATACCATAGCCATACTTTTCAGATAAACAATAAGCAGATAAATTTCTATGCTGGTACTCCTATCATTACCCCTGAGGGCAGTATAATTGGTGCCCTATCGGTAATGGATTATCAGGCAAGGGAGATTAGCGAAGTGCAGGTTAACACCCTTCAGGTGCTTGCTAAGCAGGTAATAACCCAACTGGAGCTACGGAAAAAGAATGCCAAGCTGGAACAAACCAAACAGGAGCTTAAAAGGTCGTATGTAGATTTGGAGAAATTTTCTTCTATAGCCAACCACGATTTAAAGAGCCCGCTAAATAATATTATATCGCTAACCCAATTATTGAAAGACTATTACGGGGATAAATTTGATGCTGAGGGTAATGAATACGTAGCTTTTCTTTATGAGTCAGCCTATCGATTGTCTGACATGGTGAGTGCAATTCTTAATTATTCCCGCACATCACAATTGTCTTTGGAGAAAAAAGAAGAGTTCGACATTGAAGAACTAATTGATGATGTAAGGGGTCTGATGAAGGTGCCTGATAATGCAATTTTCAAATACAATAGTGATATTACCAATATTGTTACTTCCCGCAATGCGCTAAAGCAAATTTTAATCAACCTACTGCACAATGCCTACGAATACAACGACAAGGAACAGGCCATAATAGAAATAAATGTTCGTGAAGACCGCACCATGTGGTTGTTTGAAGTAAAGGACAATGGCCCAGGAATCTTACCTGAAGATGCCACCAAGATATTCGAAATTTTCGAACGCCTTCACCGCAAAATAAAGAGCGGCGAAAGCATGGGTATAGGTCTTGCAATAGTGAAACGCCTTGTAGAAAAACTAGGTGGTGCCATAAAAGTAACCTCCGAACCTGGTCAGGGGGCGTCATTTGAGTTTAGTGTGCCTAAGTAGGTGCAATAGTATTACCTGCTCGTTTAGCTTTACCACTAACTATAATCTCAGCCAAACCAAAGATTTAGTGTCTTGATTACGTCTTATATTTAAAGGCTTTCTGTGAGGTATTTCATTCCACTTTTCCAGTTATTATTTGCTAGCTACTGTGGTGGCCAGGAAATTGCGGGTATAATTACTGATGGTAGTAAGGACAGACTAATAAATGTATCAATCCAGGCCTTCCACCAAAGTGTTTTAAAGGGTGGAACAATAACCGATTTTGATGGCGCTTTCTCCATTAAACCACTCGATACGGGCATCTACGATTTAGTAATCAAATATTACGGTTACGACTCCATATTTATAAAAGCAGTTGCAGTTAAGCAATTTGGGAAAGTTATTATAAACAGAGAAATGCACCTATCCCCTCAACAACCAACTACCTATTACAAGCCTAAATGCCGCCTTTTTCCACCAGATTATCCATATAATGGAGCTAGGGATACGAGCCAAGACTTAAAACTCAATAAAATGCCGGTTACAACTTTTCATACTCTGGTCAATAATAGTATAGGAGTATTAAAACTGACTCTTGCAGGTAGTGGGGCTGTGAGTTTTTTCATATTTGAGGATGGGTTATTTTTCGAAATCGGATCCCGCAATATTGGATCCAACTATATTATTTTAGAGGAGTAAACTACGCAAACACGGTTTCAATATTTTCATTAATACATTGACCATGGTGGAAGAATTACTTATTATCTTATTTTACAAAAAATAAAAATAATTCAAAATAATCTTGCTTTTCAAAAATATATTTAATAGAATTGCAGAACAAACAAAACAGCCATGACAAGAATGATCCCTGTATTTAAAGTTGAGCCAATAATGGTGCTGATTCTAGGTATAATTACCTGCGGTTTGTACCTAATTTATTGGAATATCAAGGCCGCACAAGTGCTGAATGCGGTAGCTGAAAGAGAATTAATATCAGAACCTATAGCCATTTTCGCTGGCTGTTGTTATCCTATTAATATCTATTATTTTTATTTGGCAGGAAAGGATGGTATCCCCAAAATATATGAAAGAATAGGCCAAACCGGTACTGACCAAACAGCTTTACTCACCATCCTAG
>CAIWHI010000878.1 GCA_903912435.1 uncultured Bacteroidota bacterium
GGAAATGACATACACGATCTATAAAACCAAAAAGGCATTTGATATTGAATATCTGCAAAAAGAAACCAGACGGAAACAAGATATTAAGGACGCACAAAAAATAGAGAATAGCCCATTAGGACTACTCCCTATACAGGCTGACATATAGCCGCCTTGAAACCAAAAATACGAAATAACTTGCTAGAAAGACTTGGAAATTAACACAGAATCTTCGGGTTTACCATTACAACTGACAAGGAGTATCGTGACATATTAATGCATTTACACAATGGGTCAGGAATTCATCAGAAGATATAGATTCCCTAATTCCCCCTAAAATGATGATTTTCACTTTATTTTCTCCTAAATTCTTACTTTCATACTGTGAAAATATTATTTGCCATTCAGGGCACCGGAAATGGGCACCTGAGCAGGGCCAGGGATGTGTATCCCGAAATTGCCAAATATGGGCAGGTGGATGTATTGATTAGTGGCATTCAGGCTGATGTAGACTTTCCATACCCTGTAAAGTACAAGCGATACGGGATGAGCTTTATTTTTGGTGGTAAAGGTGGGGTCGACATTTTGGCAACTACCAAAAAGCTGAAGTTTTTCCAATTACTAAAAGACATCCGTGAGTTCCCCGTTGAGGACTATGATATCATTATCAATGATTTTGAGCCCATCACTTCATGGGCTTGCAAGCGAAAAAAGCTACCTTGTATTTCTCTGAGCCACCAATGTGCCGTATTGCACCCCAATGCACCTAAGCCTGATAAGGGTGACGCTATGGGCAAATTCATTTTGGAACATTATTCACCCACTACTCATAACTACGGTTTTCATTTCAAGGCATTTGGCGAAAATATCTTTACCCCTGTTATCCGCAAGGAGATAAGGCAAATACAACCTATTAATAAAGGACACTATACCGTTTACCTGCCCAGCTATAGCGATGAGCTAATTATAAAGCACCTATCTACCTTTCCTGATACCAGATGGGAGGTGTTTTCCAAGCACAATAAAAACCCGTTTATAAGTGCTAATGTCACCATCAGGAAGATAGACAATAAGGCATTTATAGAAAGTATGGCCTCATCGGCAGGGGTTTTACTGGGTGCGGGTTTTGAAGGGCCAGCAGAGGCTATGTACCTGGGCAAAAAAGTGCTGGTAATACCCATGCAAGCCCAGTATGAGCAACAGTGCAATGCGGCTGGTGCAGCAGCTATGGGTGCAACTGTTATTAAAACACTGGATGAGAAATACTATAGTACCATCCGCCAATGGCTTGATGAGGGTAAACCTATTGTGGTTGATTACACCGATATGACTGCTGATATTATTGCCATGATTATAAGAAAACATGGTTCATTAAAATAAAAATTAAAAGTTAAAACATACGATGTTGTGAAAACCAGGTTTGATGAGGTAAAAGTTAAAAGTTAAAACAAATTTTAAGGTTAAAACAAATGATGTTATGAAAACCATCCTCAATGAACTGAAAGTGGGCATCATTCATTTGTTTTACCCCATACTTTGCGAAGGGTGCAATAAGCCCTTAGTAAAAGGCGAAAAGGTGCTATGCCTTAGTTGTGGCCTGCAATTACCCGAAACTCAATACCACCATATTGAGGATAATGAAACAGCAATGCGGTTTGCTGGCCGATTCCCTTTTGCACGGGCTACCTCACTGGCTTATTTTACTACCGATGGTTTGTTGCAATTATTGATACACGGCCTTAAATATCGTAATAAAAAGGAAGCTGGTCATTACCTGGGCAGGCAATTGGGCAGGAGAATAAAAAACACCGACTGGGGAAAAACAATAGATGTAATCATCCCCGTACCCCTGCACCCTGCCAAACAAGCCAAACGCGGTTATAACCAGAGCTTATTAATTGCCGAAGGAATTAGTGAAATGCTGGGTGTGCCCGCAAATGACCAATTATTGTTGAGAACCAGAGACACAAAAACGCAAACTAATAAAACCCGTGCCGAAAGAATAGAGAATATGGCCAATGCTTTTTGCCTTAATAATTTGGAACAATTGAAAGGCAAACATGTGTTGCTCTGTGATGATGTGTTAACAACCGGTGCAACAATAGAATCGTGCGCTTTGGCATTAATGAAGGAAGAAAGTATAAAAATAAGCATCGCAACCATTGGTATTGCCGTTTCTTAACACTTATATTTGCAGTGTTTTTTTCAAGAGTATTGTTTTTAACGGTATTTCACCATACCTTAACCGATTAATGTGAATAAGCATTGATTATTTGATTTTTTAACAACAAAAGTTTATGAAGAAAGTTTTATTCGGGGCTGCGTTACTATTATCTACGGTAACATCATTTGGGGCGGGTTACCAGCTTAATTTACAAGGTCTTAGAGAGCTTGCAATGGGTGGAACCGGTACTGCCTGGCCATGGGATGCCTCTACAATTTACTACAATCCGGGTGGTCTTGCAAGGTTAAAAAATATCCAGGTCTATGCAAGTGGCCTGATGATTATGCCTTCTACAGCTTTTGGTAACTCTATTATAGCCAATAACCAACCTATTTCTGCCAATACTAATACACAATCTTTTACTCCCTTCAACTTTTATATAGGTGGTCGCCTCCAGGAGAATAGCAAGTTTGCATTGGGCCTCGGTATCTACACTGCTGCAGGTATTGGTTTGCAATGGAATGATGACTGGATAGGTAAATATATTGTTCAGAATATACAGTTGAAGGCTATTTGCTTCCAGCCAACTATTAGCTACAGGATTAATGATTATATGTCTGTAGGTGGTGGATTTGTTTATGCAGTTGGCAGTCTCGACCTTAAGCAGGCATTACCGGTACATGGTCAGTTAGGCCCAAGCTATGATGATGGTTCTGCACAATTGAGTGGTACTGCAAATGGTGTTGGTTTCAATATTGGTGTACAGATTAAAGCTAGCGAGAATTTGCAATTTGGTGCTACCTATCGTTCACAGATCAATATGAATATTGGTGGTGGTTCGGCTACATTTAATGTACCTGCTTCTTTA
>CAIWHI010000879.1 GCA_903912435.1 uncultured Bacteroidota bacterium
ATCATGGGCCGCAAAACTTTTGAAGCCCTGGGTAAACCCCTGCCTGGCCGCCTGAATGTAGTTATTAGTAACAATAAAGATTTCACACTGCCTGAAGGGGTTCAGTGTTGCGATAGTATTACCGGTGCAATTGAGTTGGCCCAAAAATCAGAAACCGAAGAAATATTCATCATAGGGGGCGGGCAGATATTTACTGCGGCACTCCATCTTGCTGATCGTTTATACATTACCAGGGTACATGCCACCATTCCCGATGCTGATGCCTTTTTCCCGGATATTGACCATACTCACTGGAAAATGGTGTGGGAAGAAAAACACCTGGCCGATGAGCAACATAAATACGATTATTCCTTCCAGCAATATGAACGAAGGGAAATATAAAAAGCCCTATAATGAATTCTTTTACCACTATTGAGTACCTCAAATATAAACTCCGAGCCCAGGACAGGCATGGAGTGCACTCCCCATTTGTATATAGCTTTAATGAGGATGTATTAAATCATTCCTCCACAATAGACCAGTTAATCAATAATATTAAAGCCTACTATTCTATACAAAGCACTCATACAATAGACTTACCAAATGCTAATAAATCACAACCACAAGGCATTACAATAAGCAATAAAAGCGCAATGCTGTTTGAAAAATTGCATATTTGGGATTTAAATACGAATAATGATCTATCAGCCCCATTGCATCAAATGGGTAATGATGATATCCTTATTGTAAAACCTCTATATACCAACCCTCTGAATAAGCAACAGTGGGATATGCTAAAAGATGATGCACGGGTAAAATTATGTATTGACCTTTTCCATTTGGGACTACTATTCTTTAGGGAAGAGTTCATAATGAAACAGCATTTTATCTTGAAATTCAAACCTGCCTAGGGCGAATTGAATTTATAGTTTCTACATAGATTGGGCTTATAAACATTGAAGAGTATCTTTGATTTTCTAAAATATCCGCTTCATATTGCAGTTTAAAAAGCCTACATATATATTATTGCTGATCTTACTGGTACTCAGCCAAGGCAATACATATGCCCAATTTGGCTTTTTTGTCAATTACATGGGCAAGGTGAATGTGGTAACTTTCGATGGGGCGCCTTATCAAATGGCCATTTACCAGGAAGACGACCCTTTGGCCCGGATTAAGATAACCCACCAAAAAGGAACCGAAGAAATAGGAACCATTACCGATAGTATTACTGACGAAAACAGCTTCCAGCTAGCATCTTATGACTTTTGTACCGAAATAAGAACCAGTCCGCATATTTTTAAGTACGATTATCCCTTTTATGAGGGCAACTTATCAGGCATTCATGAAATTACAGATACCCTAAAAGGCTATTATGAGTATCAAAAGAGCAATAGTTTTTTACCTACTTATGGCGCGCAAAATGATGGAAGCTTTGATTGGATAAGTACCAATTACTTTAGTTCTTACAATAGCTGGATACTGGATAAAAATTACCGGATAGCAGCTATTGAGCAAATTAAAAGTACAGCTGCCGATACTGGTAATGTATTTGACACATTATCGTTTTACAACTATTATTATAATAAAAAGGGTAAAATAGATAGCGTAGCAGCAAATAACAATTCAACAGATTTTGCATCAAAACTTCTTTATACCTACTACCTGTATAATACCGATGGTACGCTTAGTTACCTGGTAACTACCACTTCCCAGATACCCCATATCTCTGCCAAATGGTGCAATAAGCAGTTTAGTGCAATACTCAAATCTCAAGACACCTTCAATCTGAAAAATGTAACCGACGAGGATAATACACCTCTGATAATTTACTTTGGAGCATGGCACTACATCAACAAAAAAGTATCAGCTGTGTATCAATATGACCTAAATTTTTACATGACCAGAGACTCAGTAACGTATAATAGCGATGGACTACCTATTTGTTATGATAACTCACTATTGGATTCCTATCCCAAAATACTTAACAATGAGCGCTGGGCATTTTACTATGATGAAAATAAACGTGTGGAAAAGAGCATCTATATAAAGGTGGATAATTTTGACAGTATCAAAACAAAAGACCTGACCAACTTCAACCAGAGTATGGTGCCCATCAATATTCAATCCACCTACTCAGAGCAGAAGTATAGTTATGACGAGAAGGGCAGGATAAACCACACAGAAATATCAGGCGACAATAAACATGATGCCTCTGATTATTACTACAAGCTGAATGGTAATACCAAGAAGAAAAAGACTATTACGCCTAAGCCTACCAAACAAGATGATTAATGCAGAAAAGAATCTGCACCATCAGTTTTAGTATCAGCAAAAAAATTCTCAACAAATCCACTGAACATAGGTGGCACCTTGCCCATCACAAAATCCTTCATTATTACTACTGCCTGCATAGCCTGTTCATCATTCAGACCGGCTTTCTCTTTCAATTGTGCTAATAATTCTTCCATTGGTTTTGGCTTTTTTAGATATGGCACACCATTTAGGTGTGCCATATCATTAGTGTTTTATAAATAAAGGTCTGCGATTTGCAGACTGTTTTTCAATCTTAAGCAGCTTTCAGATGCTCCAACTTAGCATGCTCTACCATTTGGCGGGCATACTCTACTGTAAGGTGGAAGGTACCATCGTGCTTTTCAGATGGCAGGTCGAACATCGCATCTGTGAGTATCATTTCGCAAATAGCCCTTAGTCCGCGGCCACCTAATTTATATTGAATAGCTTTTTGCACCATATAGTCAAGTGCACCATCTTCTACGGTAAGGTTAATACCTTCAAATTCAAACAAACGTTTGTATTGTTTCACCAGTGCATTCTTAGGTTCGGTCAATATACGCTTTAGTGATTCCTCATCAAGCGGATTGAGGTAGGTAACTACCGGTAACCTACCCAGCAATTCAGGTATCAGGCCAAATGTGCGTAAGTCCTGTGCATTTACATATTGCAGCAGGTTGGCACGGTCCAGGTCCTTGGTTGCTTTAATGGCATTGTAGCCTATAGCCGTGGTTTGGATACGGCGGGCAATCATTTTGTCAATACCTTCAAATGCACCTCCACATATAAAGAGGATATTGGTGGTATTTACTTTTATCATTTTTTGCTCAGGATGCTTCCTGCCGCCTTGCGGTGGCACCAGCACTTCACTGCCTTCCAGCAGTTTCAGCATAGCCTGCTGCACACCTTCACCGCTCACATCACGGGTTATTGATGGGTTATCGCTCTTACGCCCTATCTTATCCAGCTCATCAATGTATACAATGCCCCTTTCTGCTGCCTGCACATCATAATTGCTGGCCTGCAATAAGCGAGATAAGATACTTTCTACATCTTCACCCACATAACCAGCCTCTGTAAATACCGTTGCATCTACGATAGCAAATGGTACCTGTAGCAGGCGGGCAATAGTCTTAGCCAACAAGGTTTTACCTGTACCTGTTTCACCTACCATCATGATGTTCGATTTTTCAATCTCCACATCATCTTGTGCAGGCATTGTGAGGCGCTTATAATGATTATAAATAGCTACCGATAAAACCTTTTTAGCATCATTCTGACCAATAACATACTGGTCGAGGAATGCTTTTATTTCACGGGGCTTATAATTCTTATTTTTTTGCAGTTCTGGTTTGGGTTCTTCTTTCTTCTGTTTTTCACCGGTTGCTTCGGTGAGCAGGGCATGGGCATTTTCAATACATTGGTCACAGATATTGCCTTTTATGCCAGTGAAAAGGATATTCACATCGCTTTCACTACGGTCGCAAAAAGAACATCTTTTTTCGGTTTGTTTTGCCATTATTTTATTATATGTATACTTTGAGGTTGCAAAGGTACGGAAAAATTAACATTTATCGGGTTTAAAATGAAAATGAAACCGTGATTTTCAAGTGCTTTATCGCAACCTGTGGGTCCTTAATCAATAAAAATTATACCCCAAACCAATATTATTTTGCGCTAATACAATTTTAATCCATTATAATTCAATTGTTTTTATACTTTCGTCCTAATCAAATTGAGCATTTATGTTGAAAACAATTTTTTGCGTTCTACTAATGGTTATTACCATCAGTACATGGGGCCAAAATGACGATAATTACAATACCAGGCAATTACCTGCCTATGTCGATTACCTTGCACCAGGATGCAAATTGGCTATTGGGGAATCATTGGCCTCTGATAATGGACAATCACAACTGACCATGCAGGTAAATGGTGAACTTGCCCTTTTTAATGTAAGCGATGGCAGGCAAACATGGTCTTCAATGACAATGGGTAGCCCGGCTACTTATGCCCTAATGCAAAATGATGGCAATCTGGTTCTATACAATAACCAGCAATTGGTTATCTGGTCTTCAAATACCGCAGGTAACCCTGGTGCTTATCTGGTAATTGATAATAATGGTAAGATGTACCTTTATTATAACAATGCCAGTATTTGGTCTACTGAGAATTTCACCTGGGGTAATCAGCCGAGGGGGTATATGCCACCGGCAGGCACGCCACAACCTTACAGGCAGGAACGTAACCAACCACCTGTAGTCCCCCCAGTTAATTTATTACCTACCAAGCCAATGCCAAAATATGATACTGTAGTTAAAGCGAAAGAAAATATTGTACCAAAAGAAGACCAGCAACTAAAAGATAAACTAGCCAAAGAACAGCAACAAAAAGAGGCACTGCAAAAAGAACTTGACTTAAAAGACAAGAAGCTAAAAGAACTGCAAACGGCAGCAGATTCTGCCAAACACAGACTGGATTCTATAATGGCACAACATGCAAAAGATAGTATTGCCAATATTAAACCAACCAAACTAACTCCTAAAGAACTGAAAGATAAGGCACTAAAAGATAAGCTGGATAAGGCAAGGCTATTGAAGG
>CAIWHI010000880.1 GCA_903912435.1 uncultured Bacteroidota bacterium
ACCATGAATGAATTTTTAAAGGATGTTTGGGAAGGGCTTACTGCACCTTCCAAATCATTGAACTCCAAGTATTTTTATGATGAGGAGGGCGACCGCATATTCAGGGAGATAATGGATTGCCCCGAATATTACCTCACCAAATGCGAACTGGAAATCTTTGTGAACCAAAGCAAAAATATTGCCAAGTCTATAAATGGTAATTTAGCTGATTTCGACCTTGTAGAATTAGGGCCTGGTGATTGTACCAAGTCTGAATATCTGCTCAGGGAATTATTAGTCACCCAAAAACATTTCACCTACTACCCCATCGACATTTCTGAAAACATCATTAACCAAATAAACACCAGCCTGCCACATCGTGTACCTGGCATTAAAATACAAGGCCTTAATGGTGATTACATGGCCATGTTGGAAATATCAAACCAGTTATCGTCAAAAAATAAGGTAGTCCTCTTCCTGGGTTCAAGTATCGGCAATTTCCCATTAGCGGAGAATCCGGCGTTTTTCAGGCACCTAAGGCAATATCTAAGACCCGGTGACCTGCTTATAACTGGCTTTGACCTTAAAAAAGACTCAGGTATAATTTTGAATGCCTATAATGACGATGCAGGGATTACTAAACGATTCAACCTCAACTTATTTAAACGCATCAACAATACATTAGGTGCCAACTTCGATTTAAACAAGTTTGAACACCATACTTTCTATGACCCGAAAAGTGGTGCATGCAAAAGTTATCTGGAAAGTAAAACAGAGCAATCAGTTCGAATTGGCTCAATGGGTAATATCCATTTTGCTAAACATGAATTTATCTACATGGAAATATCCCAAAAATACACTTTAGAAGATACCCTATCTATTGCCAATAACTCAGGTTTTACACCAATAGGTGAGTTTTATGATTCTAAGAAGTGGTTCTTAGATGCTATGTGGCGCAATAATGAATAGGTTCCGCACCATCATTTTTCCTTCGAAACAATCATTGATAATACAATATACCAGGCAGTACTTATTTACTTTTGTTGGCCCCATCAATACCAATGGCCTTTGTAGAAAAATTATACCAAACGAAATCTGTTCCATCTTTTCAGTGCACTTTGATGTTTTTGGAAAAATAAAGTGATAACATGATATTATTTGTAAAAAGAGCCAATTTCACTTCCAGAACCCTGTTGAAAATGGGAAATACAATTCTGAGGGTGCACTTTATTTAATATTCGCTCCAAAGGAATAAAACCAAACAAATTTCTGGCTTACCTTTAAGTCTGAATTATACAATATGGGTCATCTTAAACACGCTTTATTTTTATTGCTTTTGCCTCTGTTCTCCTGCGCCACTACACATAAGGTTGCAGATGCACCAAAAGACCCCGCTGATACCAATTACCATTATTACTATAGTGCGGCTTGCAATTGCATCATTAATAAAGACAACCCCAATGGCTTCACCGAATTAGGCATAGCCACCTATGAAACTGACCCTGATTTGCATATGATGCACGGGTATTATGTAAACATTGCACAAAGAAAGGTTGACTCATTTGCAATGGAACGCCAAAGCCCTTTCATTTACAAATGCTCACCCTGCCTTACCCTTGATCAACATAAAAAGTATATCTATTTTCTTGAGGGCAAACCATCTATGGGTAGTGTAAGGATGCTGATTTCGAAAGACGAAAAAGGGAAGATCCAGGTGGATAAATAAATCACCTCTAATGCATCCAGGTTAGCTCATGGGTAAGATTGAAATAAATAAATACTACCAAATGTTAATGTTTACCTCATAGAACGAATCAATGAAATAAATCGTACCTTTGTTTTTTTTAAAACGCTGTGTTCCGACCCTTTTTGCGTCCCGACAATCTACAATCCCCTGATTCCAGGTACAGAGGCTTAAGCCATTCTCCCTTTTGAATTACTGATTGATGAATTTAGACTAAGAATCAGTTCCATATACAGCACATAATTTATTTAAATCATAATGACATTTAGCGAGTTAAACCTCATAGCCCCTATTTTACAGGCGCTGGAGAAAGAAGGATATAAAAATCCTACACCAATTCAGGAACAGGCAATACCTATAGTACTAGCCCGTAGAGACTTATTGGGATGCGCGCAAACAGGTACCGGTAAAACTGCTGCCTTCGCAATCCCCATATTACAAATACTGCACAGTGAGCATGCCGAGCGTACCCATAAGAACATTAAGGTACTGATACTCACCCCTACCCGTGAACTAGCTATACAAATAGGCGAAAGCTTTGCTGCATATGGTGCCCATCTACGGTTGAAGCATACCGTAATTTTCGGTGGTGTACCCCAGGGTGCTCAAACACAGGCATTAAACCGTGGTGTTGATATTTTGATTGCTACTCCGGGGCGTTTACTCGACCTGATGAACCAAGGTTATATCAACCTTAAGGAAATATCCATTTTCGTATTGGATGAGGCCGACCGTATGCTGGATATGGGTTTCATACATGACGTAAAAAGGGTAATTGCCAAATTGCCGCATCAGCGCCAGACATTGTTCTTCAGTGCTACAATGCCACCTGAAATTCAGAAACTATCTGAAACCATCCTGACTAAACCTGAAAAGGTGGAGGTTACCCCCGCAGCTACCACAGCCGAAACGGTGAGCCAAACGGTGTATATGGTAGACAAAAAAGACAAAAAACAATTGTTGAATTTTGTACTCCAGGATAAGTCTATTACCCGTGTGCTTGTATTTACCCGCACTAAGCATGGTGCCGACAAGGTGGTAAAAGACCTGGACAAGGCAGGCATCTCAGCTGAAGCAATACATGGCAATAAGTCGCAAAATGCACGCCAACGCGCACTAAATAATTTCAAAGAAGGAAAGATAAGGGCACTAATAGCTACCGATATCGCTGCACGTGGTATAGATGTAGACCTGCTAAGCCATGTTATCAACTACGAAATACCCGAAGTACCCGAAACTTACGTTCACCGTATAGGCCGTACAGGCCGTGCAGGTGCAAGTGGAATGGCTACCTCGTTTGTAGATGATGAAGAAATGCAGGATTGGAGAAATATCCTTAAATTGACCGCACAAAAAATACCGGTAGTAGAAGGCCATCCCTACCCCCGTACAGCATCAGGCCAGGTACAAATCAACCTTCCTAAAAACAAAGAAGTAGTACACCGCCCCAATGCAGTTGCCGGATTTAACTCAGGCAATAAGCGCAGGTTCACCGGTGGTGGCAGGGCAAGATAATTACATTCAAAAAATATAATAAGCAGGTAATGGTGTAAATCATTCCTGCTTTTTTTAATATATTTTACACCTTCGCCTATCTCCAATCACAATATATTTCCATTATGGGAAAGGCCATTTTATAATAATTACATTAAAGATAATCACTTCCCAAATCTCCCAAATACCTTTATTTCCCCGAATAAAATACCGTCATTTGACTCTTTTTTATCCTATTTGTTTATTCAATATTTGCATTAATAAATACAGGTATTTAATAACAATTTCAAAACCAAGAAAAATATGGCACTACCATTTTATGGGGTACTTAAAGGTACCATAATTGATAAACTAGACAGCATAGAAGCTGTTAAAAAGAATCCTTCGGGCAAGCCGCACTACCAGCTAAAGGTACAAACAGGCAACCAAACCTGGAGGGTAGCTATTAATGTAAAATCAGACCAGGATCCACCAAATTTGCAGGTGTATAGGGATGAGCATTATGCCCACCCTATCCTCACCCAGTTTGAGTCGTTTGCAATAGGATACACCCATTTGGCTAGTCAGGCAGGCACCGGAGCCCTTGATTTTATTAAGGAAAACCTGTTCGATCTTTCTAAAATGGTGGTATTACCCGCCACAGGAGGCCCATCCGGTAATGACCTCAACGATATATTCAATGTGTATATCTCTCATGCAATGAGCACTCCGGGTGCCCTGGTCTATGCCTTTGGTAGCGAGTGGAATGACAACAAACCCGACCCATATTTCAACCTTACCTCTGGCCATGGTATACATGACATCCATTTCAACCAGGGTAATGAGGGTTCACATGCTAAGGACAACGGTGAATACCAGGACGGAGCATTCTTCATCTATTACCCTGATGAAAAAAAGTGGTTAGCTGTATTTATGAAATTCCAGTCACAGATTATTCATGTTTCCAGCAGTACTGTTTCTATTTCAGCCGCTTTAATTAATCCTAAGGGAAGTGATGTAGGTAAGGAGCAGGTTTATCTAATGAACACCGGAACAAAAGCCATTGATTTAACAGGCTGGTCAATAGCTGATAGTGGCAAGCATAAAGATGTTTTAGGGCATATTACCCTAAATGCCGGTGATGTGTATAGGTATACCCTCACAGGTCATGGAGCAGCACTTTCTAATAATGGGGGTACAATAACCTTATCAGATAAGGACGGCCATAAAGTAGATGGTGTGTCGTATACTGCTAAGGATGCACATACCGAAGGTGTGGTATTCCGTTTCAAGTAGGAGAAATTCTTAATGTAAATTACCTAATAACCTCATCTATTACATAATAATGTAGAAGACCATCGAACCACTATGAATGTGGCCTGATGGTCTTCTTCTATTTAACAGGTAACGTGAAAAATAAATATAGAATTGTTGCCAAAAAGGCAAGACTAAATTTAGAATCCTATCCTATTTTACAATGTAGGCAGTTGGCATCCATCCCCAAGGGAATGTATTTATCTCAACATCAGGTAAGAACTCTTTTACTGCACGTGTCTCTCCAGGTGCAATATCATAGTTATATTGGTCTAAAATCAGGATTCCCCCTTTCACTAAACGACTCCAGAAAAATGGAAGTGCCGCTTTAACCACTTCATACATCCCGGCATCAAGAAATACCATTTTAAATTGCAAATGTGGATATTTTTCAAAAAAAGCAGTTAATTCAGTAATTACATCCAATTTATGTACTTTCACTATATTATCCAGACCTTGTGCATTAATAAGAGCCATTAACCTTTCATATGATTCCATATCTGCATTTGGAACAATATTTTCTTCACCTTCGGTTGGGGCATTGCCTAAAAACCAATCAAACCCATGAACCTGAGTAAAAGAATTTGGTTCAAAAATTTGTAACATTTTAGCAAAGAATAACATAGAAGCCCCTTTATAAATTCCTACCTCTGCCAAATGGCCAGCCTTGCCAAGGGTACTTTTGTAACATTCATAAAAAGAAAGATACCTTGAAATTGTTTGGGACCCTGTAAAACATGGAAAATATTGAATATAGTCTTCAACTTCATAGTTAAGTCCTTTTATTATTTCCATACCCTTATAATAGGGTTCTTTTTTTGCAGCATGCTTAATAGACTCAAGATCTCCTGGAATATAATCCGCTTGTTTTCTCATTTTTCTAAGTTTAATAATTCTGCCCCAAAATTAAGAAAATTATTTTAGGGTATGGATTGTTTTTGTTAAATCTCTGCACATTATATGATCATTCCTATTACACTATAATGTATTGATTGCAATCTCATAGGAAACAAATTATATACTTCATTTTTGCAACAACAATATGACAAGCTTACAAAAAGGCGTACGCATTTTTATGATTTGCAAGTTACGAAACACCTGATAAATAGCCAATTTAACTCCCAGCAACCGTAAGAATTGTAATGCCCTCCCAAAAAAAGTCAGAAGGCATATTTTATTTTATCAACGTTCCTTACTCAAAAAACTGTTTATAATATTAAATCTAAAATCAAATTGGCTCTTATGCTGGTATTGCATTTGCAATGTAGTTTTACCTTTTTTACCCATACCATAAATCAGCTCAGGGTTCGAGGCCAATTTCAAAACTGCATCAGCAAACTCCTGAGGATCATTATTTAGGAAAATTGCATTTTCCTTATCCTTAAAAACTACATTTTGATTTAGTGGATCAGATAATACCAGGCATAGACCATTCAAACCAGCCTCACACGACGTACCTGTAGGAAATCCGTCAAAAACTCCTTTTCCTAGCATATTGGGTCGAACAGGACAAACAAAAATATCTTTATCAGCATAGAATTGGGCGAACTCCCTATTTTTTAATAATCCATTATAGTGAAAATACTTACGGAACTCCGGTTTTAAGGGAATATCGTGTTCATTATAACCGCCTACTATATGAAATCTGAAATTTTTGTTCTCAGCAAGCAAAATATATGCCATATCAAGAAACAAATCATATCCTTTATTTTCTCCCCTGGGCGTATATTTTGCTGCTGTAAAGCAGACGTCTATTGTTGGTTTATCCTTAGGATAAAAAATATCTTTATCCGGTAATATCAAAAGGTCTGGCGATAAAAACCCACCATGCAGGTAAGCTATTTTATCTTTATCACATAAGTTATGTTCCAGTAAAAATTCTTTACTTATTACCTGGTTTACAATAACTTTTTCCAGCATAGGTGAACCCAATACTTTTTTCAGATCTTCAAATGGTTTGCCCTCAGCCAATATACTGAAACTCCCACCCGGATAAAGCTCAAGAATAAATTTAATTTTCCTTTTTTCAAGATAGTCAATCAGAAAAATGCCATTGGTTAAGAAAACCACATAGGCCAGCTTGGCATTTACTTTGGTCCATGGGTAAAATGGTTGAATTTTTTCAGGGGCTACTTTATACTCTTTTGCAAATTCATCTTTTTTTACTTCGAATTCCTCAATGGTTTTTATCGGGAAATAATCATAATGCTTCAGTTTGCTTACTTTGTCACCTATAATACCAAATAAAGCTACATTATCTATATTTCTCAAAAATCCTGAAAATTCATAATCCCTAAACCCTGTTAAGTACTTAGGGGTAGCATCATCAATTATTACAAAATCATATTTTTTAGTGCCTGGAGTTATTGCGGTTAGAATTTCCTTTTTGATTTTCAAAAAATTGATAACAACATGGTAATAAAATAATTTCCTTGCTGTCTCCAATTTTCGATTCAAATACATTTTTAGACTCATTCTTTTTCTTATTGTTCTATTGGTAAGATGGATTACTTTCAGATACCTAATTTGGATAGCCGACTTTTAATATACCCTATTAAATTTACGGATTAGCTAAAAAAGACAAATGATACCAACTCAGGTTCAATTTTATTAAAAATATCAGATGGCTCTATGTTATTAACAATTACTGCCACAAATTACAAATCAAAGTCACTATACTTATTTAAGTCACGAAACAAACAAAATACTCATAATCATATTTCATTTGATTCCCAATAATGCAGCTATTGTATTCAATAAGTCAACTACTTAAAAGCCGCATGTATTCCGAAACTATCCGCTCATCATTGATTACGAGACCGTGTAATACAATAATACAAAGGTAATAACATAATCCTTAGGAACGTTGATTAAAAAAAGTCTACCAGATGGCGCTTTATTTTTCTTTTATATAAGGCACAATACACCCTATTGCAAGCTAAAATTATTATTTACAACCACCATAATTTATGGATCACCTATTTCACAAACTTACCGCTAAACTCGCCACCACCTACTTCATCCCTAACAATATAGTAATACAAACCCGGTACGAATATTTTATCCCCTATTGTTATACCATCAAAATGGCTATATTTTTCTTGTACCACCAATTGCCCTAAGGTATTATAGACTTGAAGTGAGCCTGATTGAATAACA
>CAIWHI010000881.1 GCA_903912435.1 uncultured Bacteroidota bacterium
GTATCTACCGATTTGTTTGGTAATGTTATCCAACAAAAGAAAACCAGTGCTGATATAGCTGCCGAACCTATCCAACTGGAACTGGAAGCACCTGAACCATTGAGTAATGACCTGACCACCATTGACCAGGTGCCGCATACATACCATTTGGTAACTACTGCTGAACAAATAGACGAGTTAGTGGCATTATTAAGCCCTCTTAGAGAAATATGCTTTGATACCGAAACCACTAATATTGACCCTAACCTGGCTGATTTGGTGGGCATGAGTTTCAGTGTAGGCAAGGGTGAGGCATGGTATGTGGCTATACCATCAGAAAAAAGTGAAGCCGAGGCAATACTGGAAAAATTCAGGCCATTGTTTGAAAATGGGGATATCCTATGGGTGGGTCAGAATATAAAGTATGATATGATAATGCTGAAATGGTACGGGTATGGCCTCAAGGGCAATATCTATGATACTATGCTGGCCAACTATGTTATAGACCCCGATGGTAAACGAAGCATGGATATGCTGAGTATGAAATACCTTAATTACCAGCCGGTATCTATTGAAACTCTAATAGGTAAAAAAGGCAAGGGGCAAACGTCTATGCGTGATGTGCCACTTGAAGAAGTTAAGGAATACGCCGCTGAAGATGCTGATATTACCCTGCAATTGAAAAAAGTGTTCGACCCGCTATTGCTGCAAAATGAGGTGAAGGATGTTTTTGAAAAAGTAGAAAATCCTTTGGTGCCTGTATTGCTTGATATGGAGTTTGAGGGCGTAGGTCTCGATGTGGAGTTTCTGAAGGTGTATTCTAAAGAGCTGGACCTTGATATTAAAAAGACCGAAGAAAACATCTACAAACATGCCGGGGTGAATTTTAATATCGGATCACCAAAGCAATTAGGTGAGGTGCTGTTTGAAATAATGAAAATTGATGCCGGACAGAAAAAAACCAAGACCGGCCAATATGCCACAGGTGAAGATATACTGCAGAAACTGGCCCACAAACACCAGATTGTAGCTGAAATACTGGACTACCGTGAATTGACCAAACTGAAAAGTACTTATGTTGATTCTTTGCCTGAATTGATTAACCCACGTACAGGCAGGTTGCATACAAGCTATAACCAGGCAGTGGCAGTAACAGGCAGGCTAAGTAGTAATAATCCTAACTTACAGAACATCCCCATACGCACCGAAAGGGGTAAGGAAATAAGGAGGGCTTTCATAAGCAAGGGTAATGGTTACTGTATGCTGAGCGCCGACTATTCGCAGATTGAGTTGCGCATTGTAGCTGCTATAAGTGGCGATGAGGCAATGATTAATGCATTTAAAGAAAATAAGGATATACATACTGCTACGGCAGCCAGGGTGTATAATGTAGCCGAAATTGAGGTGACATCTACAATGCGTAGGGCCGCTAAGGCGGTGAATTTCGGCATTATCTATGGGCAGTCAGCATTCGGGCTATCTGAAAATATTGGGGTGAGCCGAACTGAGGCTAAGACCATTATAGATAATTATTTTACACAGTACCCTTCTGTGAAAAAGTATATGGATACCTCAATCAACTTTGCCAAGGAGCATGGTTATGTACAAACCGTGATGGGCCGTAAGCGCTGGTTGAAAGACATTTATTCAGCAAACTTTACTGTGCGGGGCTATGCTGAGCGAAATGCTATCAATATGCCTATACAGGGAACAGCTGCCGATATGATAAAGCTGGCTATGATTACCATTCACCGCGACCTGCAAAAGAACAATATGCGCACCAAAATGATACTCCAGGTGCATGATGAGTTGGTGTTTGATGTGCCTATGGATGAACTGGAACAGGCAAAGCAATTGGTGAAACATGGCATGGAAACAGCCATGAACCTGCCTCATGGTGTGCCACTAAATGTTGAGACTGGTACGGGTAATAACTGGCTTGAGGCGCACTAGGCTTTGAAAACCAAACTGATTATTTTGGCTAAAGCCAAATGTTTTTTTAGTTCTTTTTCCCCGGCATAAATGCCAGGGCTACTAAAAAAATTTCTTCTTGAAAATATTTTATCGCCATTATTGGAAACAGTAATGGCGATTTTATTTAGCTACCCACGTCATCCTTCCCATAGGTATTTAGCAATTTTATTGCTACGGTTGATACCACAAAGGCAACTGCGGTCCATTGTAAAATAGTGGATGGGGTGGTGCTGTGGAAAGATGGGGTGCGGGCAATGAGTAAATCGTTGATGGTATCAATAACGAAGGCTATCATTATGGCCATCTTAATGGTGCGTACCAATCCTGTGGCTCTGGTATATAGTTTCAGGGCGTTTTGTTCGGTAACGGGTTTGGTATAATTAAAATGTTGGGGGTATTTGTTGATAATGGTGATGAGCCAATACATCATGGTGGCTACAAAGGGTTTCATAAACAGGTTGGCCTTATTGCCCCATTCGTCCACTTCATTTTTGGCATTAAAGTGCATTGGGATGGTTTTGGCCATAAATAGCCATGCGGCAGCTACTATTACCCATAAAACAATAAGGTAGGTAGTAGCCATCCTTTCGGTTTGTTTGTCCTGTGGTGTAAGTTGGAGGTCTAATACCGGTTTGCCTGTGGTGGTTGTCATAATTATGGGGCAAAGATAATACCGGAGGAATGATATTGAAATAAAGTCAACAGGCTAATCCAGGGGTGAAGTTATAGATACAGCACTTTGGGAACCTTATAACCATGAAAACTAAAACAAACCGGTAGCCCCTCTGGGGCATTATCCTTATTCTTTTATTTTTTTCTACAAACCGATAGCCCCTCTGGGGCAAAAAAACAAAGAGTAATAATCAAAAATCTCAACCTTTAGTTCAAATAATAATAGGCATTTGCTTACCGCTACCTCTGTTTCAAAAACTGCTGCAAACCGGAGATGGAAATAAACCTCAACACAAACATCAATACCATTGATATGGCTCCATAAACTGAAAGCTGTATGAGCCAATTGAGTTGGCCCATGAAAATCATTACTCCATAGGCAAGGCCAATGGTGATACCCAGGTAGGCTATGTGGGCAATTGTCCAGCGGGCATTGAAGGGTAGCTTGGCTACTCGGCTGGCAAAAACTATAAAGGTGAGTGCTAGCAGGGTTTGGGTAAGGAATGAGGTTAAGGCTCCACCCTCTGCTTTGAAATGGGGTATGAGGTAAAAATTGAGGGATAGGTTGAACAGTACACCAAAAAAGGCAATGATATTAAGTGTTTTCAGGCTGCCATTTGCGGTGAGCAATGTACTGTATACATACATCAGACACCATGCAGGGAAGCTGGCGATTAGGCAAGCAAATACGGTATCATATTGCACCGACATACCCACCTGGTTGTATAGTGGGCTTTTGTGATAAAGCAGATGCATTATATTGCCCGAATAAAACACCCCTGCCACCCCTACCATTATAGACATAGGCAGCAGCATGTTCACACATAGTTTGATAATGGGTTGCACATCATTTTTTTGCGACAGCATTCGACCAAATATGGGCAATAGCATGGTGGCAAACATGAGACCCAAGATATTAGCCATATCAAGCAGGCGGAAGGCAGCACCCCATATACCTGCCTGGTTTTTACCATCTGTACATAGGCGCTCTATCATCATGGCATCAGCACGGTTGTAGATGGACATCAGGAATATAAGGAGGGCATAGGGAAAGCTTTGCCTGATAATAGTAAATATTTCCGGACCATTGAAGGAGAACTTGAGTTTAA
>CAIWHI010000882.1 GCA_903912435.1 uncultured Bacteroidota bacterium
CTTCGGTGACTTTCTTTTGGAGGAAACTGGCCAGGGCAGAATCACGGATGCTACCGAAAGCATCGGCTACGTCTACAGCGTCTTCAAGCTCATCGTCACTGCCTATTTCCAGTCCGCCTATGAAGCGGGTCATTAAGTTAAGGCGGGCTGTATCGTCTATACTACCCAGGAAATCGCTTAGGGTATTATAACCCGCACACATACGGATAAAGGTTCTGAAATGGTCGAAGTGTAATGTGTCCAGCAATTGGTTGCCCTTCATAGGTTTCATTCGTTCCATCATCCTTTTGAATGTACCTAAAAAAGTGCTGGTATATATTTCGTCCTGACCATAAACCATGATATAATACATGGCAGTTGGAGACATACTGTCTATACATTTGAACCTAATATCATCCTTGTCTTCATGGCGTTCGTTCATTTCACGGATGAAATTTTTAAGGGCGCGGTAGCTAATTTCATTGTTGTAGCTATAACGGCCCAGGGTGTCATTCTCCATTTTTAGTCTTACCAGGTTGGAGAAATAGAGGTCGCTATGTTCGGCTATGGTATCGAGTTCTGCTATTGTTTTGCGGCCATAGTAGATATCGCTCAAGAAAGGGAAGGTTTTAAGCGGGGCCTTAGATTTTGTGGCGATAGTTACAATGGCCTCTACAAGGGTGTCTTTTGTCCTTAATACAGCATTTTTGAGCTGGAAATTGGTAGACATTGCATAGCTGAAAATGAGGTTGGGGTCTAGTTTTGCAGCAGCTGCAATTACTTTTTGGGCTACGGTGTCTTTTGCAAATTCACCAAGGCGTTTAACCATCATTATGGGGTCAATCTCACCCATACGGCCATAAATTTCAGACCGGGCTTTGGATGGGTTGTCAAAAAGTTCCTTGCAGTTATTGAGGGTGAAAATATTCACATTAGAATCAACAAAGGCATCGAGGCGGTGTTCATTTATGGCCACCATCATGCTATCCAGATTGTCTACCAGTCCCTTATAATATTCAGTATCGGGGTGGGGGTCGGTGTTGTAACTGCGCATCATTTCCCAAACGGCCCTGAGGTATCTAATCTTTTGTTGGTTCTCGCCAAAAGCATCCCTGCCATTGGGGGGCATATTTTCAATCTGTATCTGGATATTATCTACATCATAAATAAGGGATCGGGTAAATACCACTGTTTTAAAGCTATCATCCGGAGGACCTATCAGGGTGTCGTAAGCACCATCTGCAAGGTCGGCATTGCGTTGTTCCTTGTCAATTTTATCATGAAACAATACCCTGCCCATAGGAATAGGGTTAACAAGGGAGTCAACTTTATATGGATTTATCTTAACCGGGCGGTTCCAGTATTTTTTGTATTCAGGGAAAGCTGGTTTTGGTTTGCCTTTTTTGGGTCTTGAAATAGGTGGTGGTGGAGTTTTTGGAAGAGTGTCCTGTGTTGGGGTTGGTGCTTTAGGAATAGTGTCTTGTGCACGAGATGTAAGTGCAAATAGCAAAATAAACAGAACAGGAAGTGTAAACAGAACTCTTTTTCTCATAATAGCCCCATGGCTTAGGGAAACAATTTTGTCAAATATACTTTTAATCGTTTGAATATTGTTTTTGAGTTTTATACAGGTTGTCAATATCGTGTTTATAGACTAATGTTAGGTGAATAACGTAGGGATATTGGGCATATTGTGGGGTGGTATTTTGTTGAGGTAATAATTGGGTTTGTTTTAACTATTTTGAGGTGGGCGTAGTTTTAGATGCATTAATAATTCCCGGTTATACCACTATCGTACAATCATTTGGCTGCTCTTTAAATATTAAAGAGGCAGGGGCTTATCTTTGCAACAAATTAAACAACTTGGCTTCGAAAATTAAAGTGGCTGCTGTGAGCTACCTGAATACTAAACCTTTATTGTACGGTATTGAGCGTAGCGACTTAATGAATGAAATAGACCTTATATTAGATTATCCGGCACAGTTGGCCAAAAGCCTGCAGGAGGGGAGTATTGAAGA
>CAIWHI010000883.1 GCA_903912435.1 uncultured Bacteroidota bacterium
CAGCAGAATTTTACCATCGGGTTGCAATACTATTTTCTTGATATTATTATTGGCTCCAGTACCGCCATCATTGAAAGTAGAATCTACTTTACCATTGGGTTTTAGTCGCACAAAACTATTCGCACTATACTGGTTATACGTAGAAAAACTACCGCCTAAAAGTATTTTATTATCGGGCTGAATAGTAATAGCCGTTATGTTTCCATTGGGGCCATAATTACCACTACCTGCATTACCTGTGCCGATAGTAATTGTAGTAGAACCCAGGCTTAAGGTGGCAGTAAGGTCATTAGTTAAAGAACCATCTATTGCTGTATTGGCATTTATAGATAAGGTATTATTAGTATTACTGTTTTGTACATTGTAGAAATTTGGAAGTGCAGTGCTACCCACTGCGGTTATAGCCTGAGGACCGGTACCATTGAATTTTACAAGACCTAGCCCGGCGTTTAAAAGTTGAACATTAGATGTGCAGAAAAATGAAAAGTTACCGCCTACATTCATCTGGAAATTGCTGGTAGCTAAAGTACTTGCTGCAGCTCCGGTTAGGCTTACATTACCACCCACTGTAATATTACCACCCAGAGCCACATTACCACCAGAACCATTTACTAAATTAATGGTTAAATCACCATTTATGGTTGATGCATAAATAGTTTTGGTACCGGTAGTACCTGTGCATGACACATTATTATAAGTAGCCGCAGGGAGAGAGACAGCACCCGCACCAGTTGCAATAACAGTACCACCATAAGTAGCACTTGCTGGTATTGCCGGATTGGTAGCCTGAGAAGTCTGTAAAATACCTGAGCTTGCTATAGAGGTTGCGAATGAACCACCACCTAATAATTGGGAAGTAGATAAATCGTAGGTAGCATTAGCATTAATAGTTAAAGTGTGAGTAACAGTGGTAGTTGAAGCTGAGCTGGCTGTATAAGTAATTGCTGAACCATTACCGATAGCTAAATTATAATAAGTATTATTGGCTATTACTGATTGTGCACTTGAGCCCGCAAATAAAATTGTACCTGTGCTTGAACCTGTAGTCCAGTCAAGGCCACCGGCAAATGCAGCAGTAAGTGCCTCAGTTTGTAGGGTTCCATTTATACGTACCTGGGCACTTGCAAGACCTAACAATTTATTTGTACCCATATCCAATGTTCCACCTGTAGGCACAGTAATAATATTGTTCATAGTAATATCACCACCTGAAACGGTATTTGTACCACTCGTATTACTCATGGTAAGATTCTGGTAAGTGATACCAGCTACTGTTTGCCCACCAGTGGTGGAGGTATATGTAAATGTACCTGAGGTTGAAAATGTTGTAGATCCGGGAGTAACTGTAAAGTTGCCTGAACAATTAATGTTTCCAGGTAAAGTCACCGTATTTGAACCATGGTTTGCTAATGCAAGATTAGTGAAAGTACCTGTCTGCATTGTTTGTGCATTTGAAGTGGCATTGTAGTTAACTGTACCACCCCATGTTAAACCTGCCGGAATTGCCGCTGCTAAGCTGCATTGTGTAAATAAGGTTCCACTCAATGATGGAGTAAATGTACCGGCCAGAACATTGGCACCCATATCTAAGGATGCACCTGAAACAACAGACAATGAGGTAGCCACTGTCATACTATTACTCATTGTGGCGGAACCACCACTATTGCTAATAGAAAAGGTAGCAATTTTATTGGTTGTTCCGGGTGTAGTCTGGTCGAGGAATAAAGAACCTATAGAACTTGTAGCACCTATTGTTAGATTAGAAGTTGCCCCCCCTGTGATGGCATTGCTACCTGACATTGAGGCAACTGTTCCGTTTAGGTTTAATGTATTACTACCTAAAGACAGTTTACCTGCTGTGAATGTAAGTGCACCACTTACCGCTAAATTACCACTCAAACTAAATCCACCAACATTATTAAGTATTAGGTTGTGAAGGTTCGCAGCAGAAATTGTCTTACCACTACCTGTCATGGTAATATTACCCAAACCTGTTTCAGAACCCGTACCTGTTATGTTACCACCAACTGAGGTAGTGTTACCACCATCAGCAATTGAAAATCCAGACCCCAAATTAAGGTTACCGGCAATCGTCCAGCTACCACTTTGTGTCATATTGGATTGAACATTCCAGGTATTGAGTGCATTAGTAAAATCGGATGCTATGGCTGACGTACCCGAACCATTGCTGGCTGTGTTCCAGTTCGCAGGGGTATTTACATCTGTAGTACCCTGCGAATACCAGTTACCTGTTGGTGCATTTATAGTAGCAGTTGTGGTGTAAACATTTGCAGGGCTACAACCAGTTCCTGTGCGGCTTAGTGTAAGAGAATAGGTAACAGTACCACTTACTGTTGGCGTATAAGAAGGAGATGCTAAAGTAGAAGTAAAGCCATCAGAACCCACCCAAGAATAATTAGTTGCATTACTTGCATTAGAATTTAATGAAAGCGATGCCCCACGGGTTATAGGTCCTCCATTTGTAGCACCTGTTGAAGTTGGCATTGGAGCCACTGTTATTGTAAAGGTTTGAGCTGCACCAACACATCCATTGGCTGTTGGGGTAACAGTAAATACCCCAGATATTGGTGAGGCGCCTCCGTTAGCAGCAGTAAATGCAGGTATGGTACCTGTTGAAGAATAGCTTGCCTGAACAGTGAGGTGTTTTGCCGTGCCACCACAAGGATCTGTAAAAACCGCATTTGTTGCAGGTATATTACCTGTATTAAAACCAAGTAAGTATCCTGAAACAACGGAAACACTATTACTGCCATGGCATCCACCAATAGCATAAGAGCCACATGAACCAGTAGGTGTGCCATAACTGGCAAAATCAATAGAAGAAAATAAACTACCAGTAGGGGCAGTGAGTGTAAGTGTAGCATTTTCAGATACGCTATTACATAGAGTTCCCGAACCACCTACCCCCATACCTATTGAGGAATTACTATTTGCCCATGAATAGGTAGTACCCCCTACTGAACCACTAAATGGTATGGCTGCAGTAGTAGTACCAGTACAATAGGTTACATTAGATACACTATTTACACTTGGACTGGGATTAATAGTTACCACTTTTGTAGTGGTGCATGTATTTGCGACATAGGTTATAGTTGCTGTTCCGGAACTTACCCCACCCACAACTCCAGAAGCAGCACCTACAGTACCTACAGCAGTATTACTGCTGGTCCAAACACCGCCAGCTGTGCTATTACTTAATGTGGTAGTTAAACCCTGACAAACAGATGCAGTACCAGTAATAGAAGGAAGTGTTGGGCTAACCGTTACAGTAGTATTCACAAAACAACCAGTAGATAATGTATAGCTAATTACTGATGTACCTGCTGCTACCCCACCTAAAATACCTGATGTAGCATCAATTGTACCTACAGCAGTATTACTGCTACTCCATGTACCACCAGCAGTACTGTTAGTTAAAGTTGTTGTGGAACTTTGACATAGGGTAGTACCTCCGGATATAACACCAGGCTGTGGGTTAACCGTAATATTTGTAGTGGTAGTATATAAACAACCTGTTGAGCTAACGGCAGAAACAGAGTAGATAGTTGTAGAAGAAGGTGTTGCAGTTACGGATGTACCAGTAGTGCTGCTCAAACCTGACGAAGGACTCCAGGCATAAGAGGAGGTATTGGCTATATTAGTATTCATAGAGGCAATGATTTCTGAGGCGGTCTTTGCCTTATTCCAAACCCTTAATTCATCCATATTGCCATTAAATGTATTACAAGAGCATGATGAAGGAGACTGTCTTCCAATATTCACCACCCCACTACCTCCTGAAAGGGCACTGCCCAAGGTAGAACTACCAGATAAAACACCATTAATATAAAAACTTAATAACCTTGTTGTACCATCCCAGGTTACTGCTGTATGTACCCATGTATTGGTAGGTGTGGTACCTGTACTATAATTCCAGCCTACATTTGGATTATAAAATCCAAGGTGGGTACCAGAATTTGCATTAGCCTGAACCAGAAAGTCATAATTACCCCTGTCAATGATAGTGTTACTAGAGGTACTAGTGGTTTGGAATATCCAAGCCTCAATTGTAAAACCCGAAGTGAGTGCATCAAAAGCCGTATTGTCGGGGACAGTAAGGTAACCCGATGAAAATGCCAGCATATTGCCTGGTGCACCCAGGGTGGCCGTAGATGGCGATACCCACGAATTACCTGACGCAAAAGTTGCAGTATGACCATTTCCAGTAGCATCAGCAATTGTGGTTCCAGAACCTTCATCAAATTTCCAGTAGGCAACCAGATTAGATGCAGCAGTTTCTACCACACTCGACGTGGCACAAACGGTTGATGTTACAGGCGAAACTGATAAATAAGGTAGTGCATTAACTGTAACAGTGGCATTTACAACACAGCCTGTAGATAAAGTATAGCTGATAACATCAACACCTGCTGCTACTCCACCCAAAACACCTGTAGAACTATTAATAGTACCAACCGCAGTATTAGCAGAAGACCAAGTACCACCTGAAATAGCATCACTTAAGGTAGTTGTTACATTCTGGCAAATAGTTTTACTACCAGTAATTGGCATAAAATAATTCATCTGGCTACACTCAAAAGTCCCACGGTTACCTCCTGATAATACGACAGGGAACATTGCAAACTCACTTATATAACCATTTAAGGAAGTAGACAAATCAGATCTTGAACCTAAATATAATGGCAGACTTGCATCACCATAGGCACTAGGTGCAGTAGCTGAACTTATATTATTAGTTCCTAAGTTATAAGCCACCATTTGGGTTGCATCTGCACCAAACGTCCATTGTGAAAAGCCTGTGCTTGCTGCAATACCTACAGTTAGTGCGCGACTGTCATTTGATGAACCATTTCCCACTAAAAAAGTAGAATTATATGCGTCAAAAGGGTTCGGGATATTACTGTTAGTCCTACCACCGAAAGTAGAATATGTGGTATTTGAATTAACCTTACCAACCACACAGGTTGTAAACCCTGAACTAAATGCAGTATAAGAGGATGTGGCTAAATAAGTAGAGCCATTAAAATATACAGCAGGTAAACCATTTACCCTGTCTATAACGCCAGCATTTACTATTCTTGGCTGAGAACCAGTAGTAGCCTGAGTCATATCGTGGCTATTACCACTCTGGTCGTACCATGTATCTATAAAGGCACTATTGCTGGTTACAAACGTTTTCAATGCCGCAGTATCCAAATACCCGTTGCCATCAAAACCGATGTTGGAAGTAGTATTATCTGAACTGCGCCTTACCTTTATAAGGTTGCCTGCATAACTGGTACTTAGCCTCCTAACCGAATAGGCATTTGCAGAATAGGCTGCGCTTGTTAAGCCCGCAAGATCCAGTGCATTTTGTGCAAATCCTGAAATACTAAAAAGTGCAAATAGCAATACTAAAATGCTTTTCCTAAACGTTAATTTAGTGAGTTGTTTAGCGGCACCAAACGATTGATTAACCAATGCAACACTTACAAATGATTGTTTCATAATAATTATAATGATTTAAAACAGAAATTTCCCTTTAAATAATCTGAAAAATTGGCACCATTTATTTGCTACAAACCAGCGAATCAAGGGAATTACCTATTAGCATTTTAACATTTTATTTATCAGAATGCAATTTTATAGAATAAATTTCAATTGTAAAAGGGGGGTAAAATTTCGCATAACAACCCAATAACACAATCGCATAATTGTAATTGTAAATATATTTCATTTCATGAAACTAATATAAATAGCACTCATGTATAGTAGGGCGTCTATCATAAAATATCTATAAATTTGGCACTCTACAAAATCTAAACAAAATATCATCTTATGGATTTGTATTTTATTTATTTTATTTTTATACAATTTATATATTTTTTACACCAATAGGCCACCTACTATAATTAGTGATGAAATATTTGGTACTACTGCAAACTGCAAATTGTAATTCAATCGTTTATTTATATATTTTTTGTTATTTTGTATACACTTTGTTAACTTTTATCCCTACTATTAGTGACAAATTTTTGAAACAATACCAAATATTTACAATATATTATAAACATTTTACACTAGTATATCGCAACGCCTATTTAAATTTACAACAATTATATATGTAAATATTAGTATAACTACCACATACAAATCGAATTCCTAAAACACATATCAACAACATTATATTTAAAATAATAATTTTTATTTTCAAGAGGAAACAATAAAAAATTCTATTCTGGAAAATTTTTTTCAACAATAACTATCTATTAATTTCTAATGCGTAAATTACCTACCCAAAAACTACCTTAAAAA
>CAIWHI010000884.1 GCA_903912435.1 uncultured Bacteroidota bacterium
AAGAAAACCAACGAGGTAATACTCATTGATTTCGGGGCATCCCTCACCTATGCCGACAATAACCATATTTCATCTACCACAAGCAATCTGGTAACTGGCTACAAAAGGCACTATGCACCTAATGAGCAGGGCGACCTGGACAACCTGAAAGAATTTGATGCCACTTTCGATACCTACGCTATTGGGGCCACACTTTACCATATGCTTACAGGGGTGCTGCCACCAATATCTAGTCTTGTAAGCTCAGGCCGCACCAAGGTAATTCCACCATCGGTTGCCATACAATCGGCAGAGATTAGTGATTACCTGGATAATGTGATTCTGAAATCAATTGCGCCAAAATTCCACGACCGCTATAATAGTGCCCTAGAAATGGCCGATGCCCTCACCAAGGAGGCCAACTATGAAAAGCATATCACCCTCATCAGGAAGTTAATTAGTAATAATCAGGCTGCAGAGGCCCAGATAGAAATAGATCGTGCTGAACAATTGTTCCAAACAACACCTACACTGCAACAATTAACCATCACCTGTAAAGACCTGCTGGAATCCTCAAAAAACAAAGCCGAACTGGAGCAGACTATAACCAAAGCAAATGAATTGTACCAACAGGGTAATTATAACCTTGCCCTCCCCCTCTACCAATATGCCCAAAAACTATCTCCCGGACAGGAAGACATAAGTGAGCATATCAATATTTGCCTGGATCAAATAAACAAAACAAGCGATATCGGTGATGAATGGAGAGCAGGCAGAGTGATGAAAAAGCCACATACTCCCCTACAAACCACAACTCCCCAACAACCGGTAAATGCACCTATAGCAGATACAGGAAAAGCTAATAAATCATCCGCTAAGGGTTTAATTATATTGAGTATTGTTTTGGCTGTGGTGTTAGTCTGCGTTTATTTATACCTGAGGAATCACAAACCTAATCAGCTAATTAACGAAGAACCCAGCACCGAAACGCTATCGGCCGAACAAAAAACCGAAAAGAGTATCAGAGCACTCTTAAATACTGCTGATATTGATTTCGCCCAGAAAAACTATGCACAGGCAGTAAGTGTTTACGAAACCTTCCCCAATGCCTTATCTACTGCCGAGATGATAGGCCTTGCCCACCTATTCCAGAAGGGGGATAAGGAATCTAATTACCCATCCAATTCATATAAGGCCATTTTCTGGTATAAAAAAGCAGCATTAAAAGGCGATAAGGACGCCTATGGCAAAGTAGGTGATATGTATTTCGATACCAAAAACTTCGATTCGGCCATTACCTATTACCACTATGCTATGGATGGCGGCGACCTAAATGCCATTAGTAATCTGGGGGTCATCTTTTGCAGCAAAAGTTTCGACAGGGCTAATATAGATTCAGCCATCTATTGGTTCAAAAAGGCAGAAGAAAAAGGTGTAGCCGGGGCTGGTGATAATGCGAAAAAATTGCTTCAAATAAAGAAACAGAAATAAATATGAAAACACTTATCAACCAGGTAGTAATGTTATTATTCGGCTTTGCCTCTTTTGGCCAGGCCGACTTAAAAAAATTGGATTTGCCCGAAACTGCCAAACCTGCACTTAAACAAGTAGTAAAACCCGCATTAAAAAAGAAATCAGTAGAACTTGCAAAAAAGAAGCAACCCACCACTCCCCCACCTTCCATCAAAAACACCAAAATAGACCAACCCCTAAAAGCCCCTCAAATTGGCACTACCAAAACCGAAACCAAACACTATGATAAAGTCTATGACAATAAAGATGGCCTGGCCAAAGTAAAACAGTTTAATAAATACGGGTTTATAGACAATACCA
>CAIWHI010000885.1 GCA_903912435.1 uncultured Bacteroidota bacterium
ACGCCCGGGTATGGCACCCTCTCCCTTGGAGAGGGCTGGGGTGAGGCCTCCAATTGGCAATCAAATTTTGCTTAAAAACCACACTCGTCAATGGCAGAGGGCCGGGGTGAGGCCTCTGATTGGCCATCTAATTATCCTTCAAAACCACACTCGTCAATGGCAGAGGGCCGGGGTGAGGCCTCCTATTGGCAATCTAAATTCGCTTAAAAACCACACTTGTCAATGGCAGCGCACTCGAGATCTTGGATAATAAAAACTTATAACATGTTATCACTTTATTTGAAAATAGAGCCTTTTTAAGGACCTTTGTAACGCAGTATGAAAGGAAAAGAACAAGTCAAATGGTGGACTTAATTTAATCATCGTTCATTAGGAGCTACTAAATAAAGTCTTTCCGTTATCACCCGATTCAAGGCAATGATTAATATTCAATCCCCAGATATCCTTGAAAGCAAACCAAAATCATGCACAAAAATTACCAAAGAGGCTAACTTTACTTGGATTTGGCAATTCGGTAAATTATACATAGAATTTTAATCAAATGAATGTCTTAATAACAGGTGCAACAGGAAATGTAGGTATGGAAGTAATAAAATACTTAGCTAAACTACATCATGACTTGGATGTGTATGCTGGTGTAAGAGACTTGCATAAAGATATAGGGAAAATCAAACAACCCAATATAAAATATATCCAATTCGACTTTACCGATACTAATACTTATTCCCCCGCATTAATTAGCTGTGATATATTATTCTTGCTAAGACCACCGCAAATTTCTGAAGTAGAAAAATATTTTAAGCCCTTAATAGATACATGCAAGGATAAAGAGGTAAAACATATTGTATTCCTATCGGTGCAAGGAGTGGAGAAAAGTAAAATAATTCCCCACCATAAAATAGAAAAGCTAATAGTAGATAGCCGCATTCCTTACACATTTTTACGCCCGGCATATTTTATGCAAAACTTCACCACCACCCTAAATGCCGATTTGGTAAAAAAACATCTTATTTACCTCCCGGCGGGCAATGCTAAATTCACCTTAATAGATGTTGCCGATATAGGTTCGGTTGCAGCAATTATTTTGACCAATGCTTCACAATACGCCAATCAATCAATTGAATTAACCAACAAAGAGAAATTGTCTTTTTCAGAAATGGCGAAAATGTTAAGCACTCATCTAAATATACCTATCAAATACCAATCACCGAATTTGTTTAGTTTCTTCCTCACCAAAAGAAGTGAAAAAATGCCTGTAATGCTCATCATGGTGATGATAATGCTTCATTATCTACCCAGGTTCCAGAAAGAGCCGGCAATTACAGATTGGGGTTATAAAATAACCAAAAGGAACCCTGCCACATTTGTTCAATTTATCCAGGCAAACAAAGAAATATTGACACAATAAACTCCTAATATTTAGGCTAATGGTGCTAACTTAACTATTTATATTTGCTATATTTATTTTGTTTTGTCTTTCTGTCATATGCTCTATCTGGTTTACGCTTGGGAAGTAGTAGCTTAAGAAT
>CAIWHI010000886.1 GCA_903912435.1 uncultured Bacteroidota bacterium
CATATTTACTTACCAGACCCACCGGATTGTTAAGTGGTTCTGCCTTGGGAATTTCTATTACACCATCCTCATTATCAGTAATGGCGGCTGGGTTGGTTTCGGGTTTGCTGGTAATGGTATTAGCAGCTATTGAAGAGATTTCCTTTTCAGGAGTTTTGGTGGTTTCAACTTTGTCAAGCTTTTCAGGTGCTACTGTTTTTGAAACAGGTAAACTATTAGTGCTTATGGTAGCTGATGGAACGGGGAAAAGTATTCCTCCATTACCTATTGCAGAATCAACCTTAGCGACGGTGGTTTTGGCAGAAGAATCTTTTTTAGTAACTACCTCAGACGCTGGGCTTTTGGATTTACCGTAATTTTTATCAAGCTTCTTTTCAATTAGTGTTGGCTCATTATAATTAATTGGATTGGTATCCTCTTTTACTATGGCAGGCTTTGTAACAGCTACTTTATTTGCAGTAACAGGCTTTTTTTCGGAATTGGGGCTTGAATTAATTTTGGCAATTTTATGGGTTAGGTTTTGCTTATTTCCACCACCCGCATGCGAGTAAGAATCACGGCTGGGGCTACATCCAATGATTAAAGAGCATGAAAAAATGAGTGTGGGAATCGCAAAAAGTAAGAATTTTCCCATAAGCAAACCTATTTACGAGTAAAGATAATTATCCTTCTGAAAGAAAGAAATCATTTTTAGAGATATTATTATAGGTTATTTGAGGCTCGGTTTTTGTTATTTATTTATGTGGTTTACCCTGCATTTTGGAAACTAAATTTGTCAATTGCGCACTTTAAGCAAATATTTCGTTATGCAATTGTAATTGAAAATCATTTTATTAGCTCTTCCTGTTGATTTCTTTTGTCAGGATAATCGTATGTTATCATATTTGTTTTATATTTAGGCTATCTTTGTGCTGGTTAATTAGTAACAATTAGTTTACCTACAGGCTTTCCTGGTTTTGATTATTATAAAGTTAATTGTTCGAAATTTGCATCTCTATGAATAGACGGTTACAATTTTGTATTAGTAATAAATATATTTCTCTTTTAGTATTTCTATTTATTCTGGCACTGACCACCCTTATCCCAACGGATTTAAAAGCCCAGCCATTTACACATAGGGATATTGCAGTATTTAGAGTTGGTGATAGGGTAACACCATTAAGCACCTCTGCAATTGTAGATTCGGTATTTGAATTTGATACCTTAGGAAATGGAACTGGTGTTACAATTGGCATGCCATTTTTTGGTACTATAAAAATTACTAATAGCGGAACAGCATTATCTGATGGTTATATGACCTTGTCTGCTGAAAGAGACCAGTTGGTAATGGTGGGTTATGATGCTACACCAGGCACTTCTAGTGTAGTTTCTACTTCTTCGTTATCAGTTCCCAGAGTAATGTTTACAGTAAAGCCTGATGGTACAATTACTAAAGTAGGGTCCACCGCTACAGATTATACGGGTAATAATATCAGGTCAGGTACATCTTCCGGAAGTACTTATTTTAGTTCAGGTACTGCACCAGGATTAGAAATTATTGGTACTAGTACTTCCTTAACGCCCAATCCCACTAATACAAGGGTGATACAAATATTTAATGGACAAACTTATTTTTCATCCAATGCTTCTTCTTATTCAGGAATTTCCAAATTAGGTACAGGTATACCTACCACCTCAGGGCAGTTATCTACTTTAATCACACCAACCATTTCTGATCCATTTAGTTTTGCACTTAGCCCTGATAATACTACTTTATACGTTGCAGATAATTCTTTGGGAATATTGAAATATACCTTAAGTGGTTCCAGCTATGTTTATAATTATGCAGTCAATAATTTATTTGGTTATACTGGGTTGGCAGTAGACTTTTCGGGTTCCACGCCTATTATTTTTGCTACAACAAATTCATCATCTGCAAATTACCTGGTAAAGGTTCATGACTTTGGGCCATCTACTCCATTTTTTGCCTTGTCAGTAGCGCCACCTAATACAGTGTACAAAGGAGTTACATTATCACCATCATGTTATGCCAGCATTGCAGTAAGTGGTCCATCAGTTATTTGCGCAGGTGATACCAGTAGTTTAATATTAAATGGCAACCCTACTGCACTGGTTCATTATAAAATTAATGGCGGTCCTACACAATCTATAACCCTGGGTAATAATGGTCAGGCAACAATCCATACGGGTTCCCTTACTGTTACCTCAACCTATAAGTTGATAGATATTACCACCCCTTCATGTAGCTCATCCCCACTATCTGATAGTGCTACAATTACGGTATCAATCCCTGCTGCAATTGTGGGTGGTCCAAATGTATGTCTACCCAATTCAATTACCCTAACTGATGTTACATCAGGTGGTACCTGGGCTAGTTCCAATACATCAGTAGCAACCATAAGCTCCACAAGTGGAATATTAAGTGGGGTCGTAACGGGTACTAGTATTATTACTTATAAACTTCCAACCGGTTGTTATATAACCAAAAGTATTACTGTTTTAACAGGACCAACTTCTATTTCAGGTATTAGTAATCTATGTGTGGGAGGAGCCCTTACTGCGAGCAATACCATTACCGGAGGAATTTGGAGTTCCAGTAATACAAGTGTTTCCAGTATTGGTACTGCCAGTGGCCTTGTTACCGGGTTAGGTGCAGGTACTGCAAATATCACCTATACATTATCAAATGGTTGCCTCACCTCAAGGAGCATCACCATCTCGCCCAACCCTGGTCCAATATCTGGTGCTACTTCAGTGTGTACAGGTTTTAATACCACCTTGACCGATGCAGGAGGTGGCTTATGGACAAGCAGTAATACTTCTATAGCTAGTATCAATACTAGTTCAGGTGTACTGTCAGGAGTTACTGCAGGTACCTGTATTATTTCATATGCTTTTGGTAGCGGATGTTATACTACTACTACATTCACAGTTAATCAAAATCCTTCAGTTATTTCAGGTCCAACCTTAGTTTGCCAGGGTACTAATATAAGCCTAAGCAATTCTGTTGCCGGTGGTATATGGAGTAGTAGTAATACTATTGTAGCCAGCATAGGCACTGGTACAGGTGTGGTTACCGGATTAAGTACTGGTACCTCAATTATTAGTTATATATTGCCAACCGGGTGTTACGCCACATCTCCCATTCAGGTCAATCCTTCTCCAGCTACAATTGGGGGTGCTGCTTCGCTTTGCGTAGGGAGTACTTCTATAGTTAGTAATACTGTTACAGGTGGCATATGGTCAAGTAGTAATACCTCAGTTGCAACAATTATATCCGGTTCGGGTGCAATTACAGGGATTTCTGCCGGCACTTGTATTATTAGTTATACCTTGGCAGGTGGATGCAATGCCACCATTAGTTTTACTGTTAATCCTAATCCATCAGCGATTACGGGTTCAACTGTTCTATGCCAGGGTTCAAATACCAGCCTTAGTGTTTCCCCATCAGGAGGCATGTGGGTGTCTAGTAATGCAACCGTTGCAGGTTTTGGCTCCACCGGAGGGAATTTTACTGGATTGAGTGCCGGTACCTCAATTATTAGTTATGTATTGCCAACAGGGTGCTATTCTACAACAACGGTTCAGGTCAATGCGGCTCCAACTCCTATAGGTGGCCCTACTTCTGGGTGTATTGGTAGCATCTCAGTAGTTAATAATTCGGTACCAGGTGGCCTCTGGTCTAGTAGTAGTACTCTAGTGGCCACTATTGGTAGTGTAGTACCTTTGGTTACAGGCGTTAGTGCCGGGACTACAATAATTACCTATGCATTATCAAATGGATGTTATTCTGCTGTGGTATTCCAGGTCAATACAGCACCATCAGCAATAGTAGGTGCCTCCCCAATCTGTACAGGTAGTTCTGGAGTATACACCAATGTGGCAATAGGTGGTGTATGGAGTTCAGGTAATACGTCCATTGCCACTATTGGCAGCACTAGTGGTTTGCTCACAGCAGTTTCTGCCGGCACTGCAATTATTACTTATCAGTTAGGTGCCGGTTGCCGTAGTATAAAGGTTATTACTGTCAATCCCCAGCCATCACCTATTACCGGGCCAGGATCAGTTTGTGCGGGATCTACAATCACATTGTCAAGTTCGGGAACAGGATTATGGACTAGTTCCAATTTACCGGTTGCTATTATTGGTTCCTTTTCAGGATTAGTTACTAGCATTGTAGCGGGGACTACTATTATTACCTATACCTTAGCCAGTGGATGTACCACTACTACTACTGTAAATGTATTATTAGCTCCATCGGCCATATCGGGTAGCAATAATCTATGCTTATTTGCATCCACCAGCCTTAGTGGTTCAGGATCGGGGATATGGTCTAGTAGCAATACAGGTATAGCCCTTGTAGGTAGCCTTTCAGGCATTGTTTCAGGAGTATCTGTAGGTTCAGCAACCATTACATATGCATTTGCAAATGGTTGTTTATCAACATTACAGGAAACTGTAAAACCGGTACCTGCAAGTATTAGTGGGGCATCCACTGTTTGTGCCGGATTAACTACATTGTTTAGCACAATAAGTACAGGTGGTGTTTGGACTAGTAGTAATTCATTCCTTGCATCAGTAGGTTCAACCACAGGAGTCGTTACCGGTATTATATCAGGTGCTGTGGTGATCACCTATACCTTGCCTTCAGGTTGTTATAAAACTGCCAGTTTAATAGTCAACCCAATACCTAGCCCAATTAGTGGAGCGTCCGATGTTTGTGTAGGGGCAAGCACCGCTCTTATTGGTCCTGGTGGTGGGTTATGGTCTAGTAGTAATATAGGTAGGGTGTCTATTGGCAGTACTTCTGGCATTGCTACCGGAGTTTCAGCAGGTTCAGCAATTATCTCCTATTCACTGCCAACAGGCTGTATCACAACCGCAATCCTCAATTCAGATCCTTTGCCAACACCTATATTAGGATCTTTACAGGTTTGTATGAATTCAAGTGTAACCCTCACTGATGCCACTACAGGTGGTTCCTGGGTTAGTCAGAATCCAGGCCAGGCAACAGTGGATAATCTTACCGGTATTGTAACAGGGATTACCTATGGAACAGTAGGAATAAGTTATATTTTGCCAACGGGCTGTTTTACCTATAGTATAATGGATGTACAAGCCATTCCTGCACCAATTTCAGGTTTGCTCACTGTATGTGCAGGAACATCCACAACGCTCGTTGATTTTGGTGGTGGCACCTGGTCAAGTAGTGCCACGGCAATAGTTAACATAGGGAGTACTTCAGGTATTGCAAGTGGTATTACTGCCGGCACATGTATTATTACCTATAAATTATTTACCGGATGCTATGTAGATACCCAGCTAACCATTAATCCCGCTGTACCGCCAATAAGTGGTGATACGGAGATTTGTGAAGGACTTACTTCTACTCTTTCTGATATTGGAGGAGGTAGCTGGAGCAGTAGTGATACAACTATTGCCAATATTGGGCTATCATCAGGAGTGGTTACCGGAATATTGTCAGGAACCTCAGTGATTACCTATCAATTGCCGACCGGATGTTATAATACCAGGGTAGCGAATATTCATCCTACGCCATCAGTTATTACCGGTATGGATAGTATTTGTATGGGAACCAATACAATACTTCACGATTCATTAGGCGGCGGGGTATGGAGCAGTAGTAACCGAACGATTGCAGGTATTGATTCCACCTCAGGCATGGTAATTGGTTTCACTCCCGGAAATGTGAATATTTCCTATACTTTACCAACAGGTTGCCATGTAGTTGAACCATTCACAGTAAATCTATCGCCACTTCCTATTTCCGGTGTTTGGAATTTATGCTTAGGTGAAACCAGAACTTTGACAGACCCTACAAGTGGTGGAACATGGAGTAGCAGCAATACTGCTGTAACTACCATTGACCCTATTAGTGGTTCCATAAATGGATTGACCCTTGGTACCTCAACCATAACTTATCAATTACCCACAGGTTGCTATACCACAGCAATTTATAGGGTAAACACATCACCGGGCCTAATAGCGGGCATCACACAGTTGTGCGAGGGGGCCTCAACTATTTTAACGGATACAACCGGTGGTACATGGTCGAGTGGAAATATTTCCATAGCTACTATAGATACCGGCACTGGATTATTGACTGGTGTTTCAGCAGGAACAGTGATTATAACTTATGCATTTGGACCTGGTTGTTATGCAACAACAGGTGTAACAGTAAATCCGAATCCGCATACTATTACCGGGCCAAATAACTTATGTGTTGCAAGTACTATTACTTTGGGCAATGTTATTAGTGGAGGCTTATGGTTTAGTTCTAACAGCCTTGTTGCTACAATAGGCAGTACAACAGGCATTGTTACCGGTGTGGCTGCAGGCACTGTTGGAATTACCTATCAATTAAGTACAGGTTGCAAGAACAATATTACCTTAACTGTCAATCCGCTACCACTTATAGCACCAATTACTGGCAATACAAGTTTATGCCTGGGTACAAAATCAAAAATGAATGATGCTATCCCAGGTGGTGTATGGAGTATTGCCGATACTAATATAGCCTCAATTAATGATACAGGGCTATTAAGTGCTAAGCTACCCGGAACTGATACTGTGTATTATAAAGTAACAAATGGTTGTGGTACGGCCACGGCTAAAGTAGTCGTAACTACTTATCGTGGAGCAGACTCAGTACATATAAATATTGCACCCGCCACCCAGCCGTGTAGCGGAACCCGCTACCAGAACTTTGGCACTACAATACCACAGCCGGCAGGGATGGTCTATACCTGGAGTGCCACTAATGCTGAGATTTGGGTGGTATCAGCAAACAGGCAAAACTGTTTAATAAATTTCAATACATCAGGTGTAAGTTTCGTTAAGTTAACCGTAAATTTAGGTAGCTCTGAATGCTCTAGTACAGATAGTATTGGTTACTATACGGGGGTGGATATAGTACCCAACTATAATGTTATCTACTACAACTACCACTTTATTTGTACAGGCAATAGTGCTGATAGTTACCAATGGGGGTATGATGATATGACCACCCTTGATAGTACTTTAATAGATGGTGCCCTAACCCAGAATTACTACAATACCAGCCCTGATTTCTTCAATAGGTATTACTGGGTAATGACCAGCCTGAATGGATGCCCACAAAAATCTTATTACAATGGTCCTATGGCTGTAACCAATAATACAATGAAGGAGGAGGAAGGTGTTGTACTTTTTCCTAACCCGGTAAATGGCATATTGAATTTTAAGATAGCCAATACACAAATGACAGATATAGTTGATGTGAAAATGCTGGATGTATTGGGTAAAGAAGTAAATAATATTTCTTTCAAAGGAAATGTAGGATTTTGTAATTTTGCTGACTTTAAGGCAGGTGTGTATTTGGCTATTATTAGCAAAAATGGTGAAAGAGTGGGTGCAAAGGCTTTTGTAAAGAAATAATTTCAATTAAAGTATTATGCGGAAGGCGTTTTTTTTATTGGTAATTTTATTTGCACTGCACTCCGGTTCCTACGGGCAATACTATCCACACGTTCCGAAATTTTTTGTTCACGGAAGTGTATCAGGAGGTGAAATTTCACAGGATTTTAAGTCTATACCAATGAGTAGTGGTTATGAGTCACCACTTAATACTACTAATTCTAATTTACGTTTTACCGATGGTCAATATAAATCAATGAATGTGGAATGTGGGTATTACATTGGTCATAAAAGAGAATTTGGTTTTGGAATAGGGCTTAATTATACAGCCCAGTTAGGAACAATGAAGGCCGATTCTTTTCATGTTGAATACCAGTCAGTTGATTACAAACGTAATGCCTTCCGCCAGGTAATTTCTTCTGGTGCCAGCCTTGAGGAATCAGTTAGAGGGAATAGTGTAAACCTTCCTATCTTTATTTGCTACCGTAAAAAGTTATTTGAAGATTTCTATTTTACTTCTAATCTGGGTGTGTTACTCAACCTTAACATGAGCTATAAGGCCACTGCAAAAGAAACTTCATTTAATTATGAAGCTATATATAAGTTTGTTACTTCGGGTGGCTTCATTATGACCGAATATGATAATAACCCTGTAGCTAACAGTGGTGATTGGTTTATTACCCAGCAACAATATTTGCAAGACAAACCTGGTGGTGATGTAAGTACTTATTTTGCCAATATGAAAACTAATGGATATACAGTAGCCTTAGATGCACCAATAAGGAATAAAACCAATAATGTGGTTTATAAGCCTTCTTCAATTGGCTATTTCATGAATGCCGACATTTGTTATAAAATCAACGACCGTTTTTACGGAAAGGGTGGCATATATTTCTCCTACCAAACATTTAAGAACACCGTTAACGATACCAAATTGATTATCCCGCCAAATGGTTTCTATAATTCAATCATGAATTATGCTACCGATATTACGACTCTTACCTATGGCCTCACATTTGGTATGGGGATGTACTTTATGTACCAATAAAGAAAAAAGTCAAAAGTCAAAAGTCAAAAGTCAAAAGCCGGAAGGGATTTCACCCTTCTGGGAAATATTTTTAATTCAAAAGTCAAGATTCAAAAGCCGGGGTGGAATTCACCCTTGTGGGAGTTTTCGCCAATAATCGTCGAGGATAGCCCGTTTAGATGGTAGGGCCTACTAATCGTATTCGCAGAGCAAAAGGATTGTTGGTGTAAACACCAACAATGGCGCAGGTGGGTTATTGATCATTCATTCATATACAACTTAGGCTCAGTTACCAACCTACAATATAAATAACTCCCATAAGCAACCGTTGCAGTATACCATAAGGCAATCACCACTGATGCATAAATGATTTTATAGTGCACTATGGGTAGGTAATCGGGGAAGCACTTGTCGAGGCTTAGGAAGTAGGGTATAGATGCCAGGATGTATAATTTATAGTTGCCCGATACTAGGGCATGGAAAAAGAAAAAGATAATAATAGGGTGGGCATATCGCTCGTGCATCTGGCTATTGAAGTAGAAAAAGTAGAGACAAAGTAGGCCTGTGGCTAAAAACAGGGTTTCATATATTTTAGGATTCAGGGTGAGATTGTTTTTCCTTAGGTGGAGTATTTTCAGAAATAATGGGGCTAACACTAATAGTGAGGCAATTGAGAAGAGCAATAGCCCGGTTGTTTTGTAAGAAAGTAGGAAGTAAGTATCGTTATCGTTGATGAAATAAGGGTTTCCCCTGGTTATCAGGTACCAGATATTAAAGGCGCATATAGAAAGTTTGGGGTATAGACCTACCAGATGGGAGGTGATGGTGAGCAGTTTTGCTGCCCCACCGGTCTTGAGGAAGGGGATTAGTATTATGAATTGTAA
>CAIWHI010000887.1 GCA_903912435.1 uncultured Bacteroidota bacterium
CTTCAGGGCTTGATTACCCGTAAGGATGAAGCAGGTACAGAAGATACCGAAAACAGGTATATGAATATGGAAGATGGTAGTGGTGCTATGGAGCGCGAGCAATTAGCCCAATTAGCCAGCCGCCAAATACAATTCATGGGCCACCTTGAAAAGGCATTGGTACGTATCGAGAACAAAACCTATGGTATCTGCCGGGTTACAGGTAAGCTCATCGACAAAGCACGTCTTCGTGCCGTGCCACATGCTACCCTAAGCATTGAAGCTAAAAACACGATGTCAAACAAGCAGAATCAATAATAATAATAAATAGTCCAATATAGAGTAAGGCCCAAAAGTGTATCACTTTTGGGCCTTCTCTGTTTAATTCTTCACCCCAATTACCGGCACATGTTGCTCATTTATCAGCTTATTCAGGTTGGCAATTTCATTTGCCACCACTTGTTTCAGTTTATTGAGCGGTATATCGGTTTCGGCACTCAATTCCCTAAACGCCTCCTTCACCTGCTGTGTAGGAGCATTATTCCCGCTAGATGCCACATTGTATAATGCCGCCATACGGTCATTCAGCCTCATAGGGTAGTTGAGAATATCCTGCCCGGCTTTGGCTTTGGTTTGGTACAGCGTTTCTTCAATACCCGTCAATTTCTTATTAATAGAATCGGCCAATGGCTTCAAAGACTTGCTACTTACAGAATCCATCCTGCCCACCAGGTCATTAATCTGGTTTCTGTAAGCCCTTATATTCTTAATACCTTTCTGTATCTCACTAAATTTATCCCTCACCTCCAGCAAGAATTTCACTTGCTCCTGATATTCCAAATCAGTGATGGTATAATTCGGGTCCGATTTTATAACAAAAGGTACCACAGTTGAGTCCTTACCTAATTTGAATTTAGCAGTGTAATTTCCTGGTGCAGCCTTAGGTGCGCCAGCATTACCATTCCACAATACAAGACCATCAATTTTTTCTGCAGGCTCATATTGCATATCATAGATAAACCTATTCATGCCTGCCTTAACTGCTATTTTATCCTTAGCGGTTTTAGAGTAATTCTTAATCAACTTATTTTCCCGGTCATAAATGGTTACACATAAGTCACTTGAGTCATTAGCCTCCTTGAGGTAATAATTGAAAACTACCCCTGTTGGTGGGTTCATCCCCCCGTTTCTAATATTAGAATCCACATAACCATTAGCGTGGTAGGTCTCATTAACCGGGAATACGAATAAATTGCTTTTCAGGCATTCGTCTTGATTACCCTGTATTATTCCCAGGTCATCCAGCGCCCAGAACGACCTGCCCTGCGTAGCAATAATCAGGTCGTTGTTTTTAATGGTCATATCCGTAATAGGCACTATAGGCAAGTTCAGTTGGAATTTCCTCCATTCAGCACCCCCATTATAACTTAAATACAGCCCATATTCCGTGCCAGCATAGAGAAGACCGGGCCGTTTCTTATCTGCCCTTACCACCCTCGTAAAGTGCATTTTATCAATTCCATTGGTAATCAATTGCCAGTTACTACCATAGTCTTCAGTCTTGTAGATATAGGGTGTATAATCGTCCGATTTATACCTTGTTCCCGCAAAATAGGCTGTGCCTTTTTTGAAAGGGTCTGTCTCCACGCAGTTCCACATCATCCATTTCCCGGCATCAGGTGGGGTTACATTCTTCCAGTTTTTACCACCATCCTTGCTCACATGTATCAATCCATCATCACTACCTGTCCACAACAAATCCTTTTCTATGGCCGATTCAGCAACCGTGAAAATGGTACAGTAATATTCCGCAGTTGTATTATCCTTGGTAATAGGCCCGCCACTTGCTGCCTGCCTGCTCTTGTCATTGGTAGTCAGGTCCGGACTTATTTTCTCCCAGCTTTGCCCCTCGTTTTCAGAAACAAATAGGTGATTACCTGCTGCATAAATCCTTTTAGGGTTATTTGGCGAAAATAAGATAGGGAAATTCCATTGGAATCTATACTTCTGTGCATCAGCACCCACCCCTATAGGTACATCAGGCCACACATTAATAGCCCTGTTTTCACCTGTCCTATGATTGTAGCGTGATAAATACCCGGCATAATTACCCCCATACACAATATCCGGATTTGTTGGGTCGGCCACCACATACCCGCTTTCAAAACCAGCGGTTGATTCCCAATCCCTGTCAGTGATACCCCCACCAAAGGTGCGGCTCTTAATACGTACGGTTGAGTTATCCTGCTGTGCTCCAAGAATATGGTAGGGGAAAGCATTATCCGTACTCACCCTGTAAAATTGTGCCGTAGGCTGGTTGTGGTACGTACTCCAGTTATGCCCACCATCAAAGCTAATTTGTGCACCACCATCGTCAGCTATTATCATCCTGTTGCCATCTTCAGGGTCTATCCACATGCCATGGTGGTCGCCATGTTGCGTACCCACTCCATGAAATGTTTTACCACCATCACTGCTTTTCATAAAGCCCACATTCGGGCAGTAAAGAAGGTCTTCGTTTTTAGGGTCTACATACACAGTATTAAAGTACCACGATCTTTGCCTTATCTCATTTTCCTGCGATGCCATGGCCCATGTTTCACCCGCATCCTTACTTACAAAAAGCCCGCCCTTTTCATTTTCAATCATGGCAAAAACCTTTTCGGTATTAGATGGGGCCACTGCCACATTCACTATTCCCCAAATACCTTTTGGCAATCCTTTTTTAGTAGATAGGTTTGTCCACGTTTCACCACCATCTGTGCTTTTGTAAAG
>CAIWHI010000888.1 GCA_903912435.1 uncultured Bacteroidota bacterium
CCAGCACATCATCATATTCATGGTAACCCACACTTGTGGCCTGGCTGGGGTATAGCTTCCAATATTGCAATATAAACCACTCTTTATAGTTGTCAAATTTATTATCCATCGCTTTATCCGGTGCCTTAGCGTTTACAGATATTGAACATAATACTACCAGGCTACTCAGAATGCTAATTAATATTTTCTTCATGATTTTTTATTGTCGCTGCAAACATAATATTTGTAAAACTGATTTTGTAGGGTTTGTTTGCATTCGGAATTATGTTATGTGAATTGAATTGTTTCAAACTGAGTTTTTTCGATTCATTTAGGCTAGGAAAAAAGGAAAATAAAATTGTAATATTGTAGTTTTTCAATTTTAAATTCATTAATGCAATTTAATTTAAAGAATCCTGAGAAGATTGTCAGGAGAGCTACACTATTTACTTTATTTTTTATGGTAGCCTGGGGTATTATTTCGGTAATATTTCAGATAAGGCCATTTTGGATTGATGAGTGGCGGGTTATTTATAATCTTAAATTCAAAACGTCGACTGAACTATGGGGACCACTAGATTTTATGCAGCAATTCCCAAGGGTTTACCTGCAATTAGTCAAGGGCTTTACTTCATGGTTTAATTACAACTATTTTTCATTAAGACTTCCATCTTTTATTGTCGGATCATTTACCATGCTCCTGGCATGGCGGGTGATGAAGCGTATTTTTCCTGATGGTCATTTTAATAGATTCCTGTTCGTGATAATTCTCATATCATCCTGCACCTTTACCGATTATTTTGTTCAAATTAAACAATATACTATGGACTTATTATTAAGTCTGGTAGCTATGTGGCAATTTATAGAGTTGATTGAATTGCCCAAGATAGCTAAAATCAATTGGTTCAATTATCTTGTTCTTTGTTTGAGCTTTGCTATAGTTCCTTATTTTAGTTATATATACCCAATCGCCATTAGCCCTGTATTTATTATAGTATTCATACAGGCACTTCTCAAATTTAAAGGGCATTCAACAGCATATGCATTAAGAAATGGCCTGATACAGGGATTCCCTTTGTTTTTGTGCCTAATTAATATTCTGTGGTTTTATAAGATCGATGTGGCCCAATTAATGGCAGATAAAGGCATGCAGAAATTCTGGGGCCACCTGATGATGAAGGATGGGTTTAGTATTGGAGCATTCCTCAATAATTTTTTCAATTTCTTTGCCGAGGAAGGTGCAGGTCTTATCTATTGGCTGCTATTTGGTATACTTGGAATGGGTTCATTTATTTTTTGAATTTATTATTCCATAAAATATGCTTTGAAAAATATGCATGGTTTTAATGAGCAAATCAGGCTCTATTGTATTTTGTTGCTAATCGTAGTCACCATTTTATTTCTGGCAGGCAAGTTCCCAATGGGTGAGCCACGGTTGAATTCATTTACAGTTCCATCAATGGCAATTCTAATGATTTTGCTGCTGGATTCGCTGAATGAAGTAGTTAAATTGAGAAAGGTGTCTATGGCCTTATCAGTCATTCTTTATGTAGGTGTAATAGGTAATATTTATACCACATTTTTCTCATCCATTAGCGGCCCGGAATATTGTAAGAAATTAAACATTTACCGTGCTACAGAGAAGGCTATTAGTGAAGCTCAAAGTAAGCATTTGCCTATTTATATTACACCTGATATAGCCTACCCCTACGATAAGACATTAAACCTACCTTACAATACTACCGTGCCTGGTGATTGGGTACTTAAAACCTTCCCCGCTTTTGATGTAACCATCAATACCCCAGTAATCAATATCAAAACCATTTCTGAAATTACCAATCCATGCTCACCAATTACCACAACAGGAAAGGAAATAATGACCGGAAACGGATTGGTTTACAATGTTTATAAATTATAACTAACTTTTTTATCCTTATTGCATCAAATAGGAATAGGCATGATTGGTATCATGCCTATTCCTATTTTGGTTTGATTTAGTAAAGTAAGAATGGAAAAACTTTTTTTAATGAATAACAAAAATGCTGATGGGAGAATCATATTCTTCTCAAACGAGGGTGTAAAACAAACTGTGTCAAAGTCCGCAAAATAGTGGAACTTTAAAAACACGGTAAATGAAAAAAACAAGCAAATTGTTTGAGTTTGACTACGAAGAGGTGAAGAACAAAGCCTTGGATCAACTCAAAACAG
>CAIWHI010000889.1 GCA_903912435.1 uncultured Bacteroidota bacterium
GCTAGTAAACCTCCAAAATACATGTCTTTATTTATCAAACCTTCATCTGCGCATAATAAGGATGGTCGGGGTTCACAATCAATTCCTGCCTGAGTGGGTGGATAATTACATCCATATCTTCCAATGGGATACACCCCAACAATGGTTCCGAACTACCAGGTAAAATCATGGCGCTACAAATGGTGCGCCTGTTCTTAAATTTCAGTTCCACACAGGATACTACATCATACTCCACTATATGCCCATTAGCCAGCTGTGCCTTCCTTTTTTCCACCACCGGAAATTGCAATTGCTCCTGAATACTCTCATTGATACATAACAAATCAGTACCTGTATCTACCCTTATATTTACCGGCATCCTTTTTATTTCCTCCTCACCTATATAAAACTTACGGGCAAGAGTAATGTCTTCCCCATTGATTAATTCGATATCTGCAAAAATTGCCCCCATAAATAATGCCTTAGTCTATTCCAAAGTTAAGGAAAAATCAAACTAATTTTGGCTAAGTGTGTGGGATTTTTCGTTAATCAAATCCCAACCATTCCAAATACAAATATCAAATGCTAATTCCCCCGGAATTTTATTCCGCCCACGATGTTGTAGACATAGCCCGTCTGCTTTTAGGCAAACTGCTGGTTACCGAAATTGATGGACATAGATCCTCTGGCATAATAACTGAAACTGAGGCATATGCCGGGGTTACAGACAAGGCTTCGCATGCCTGGGGTGGCAGAAGGACGAAACGAACGGAAGTAATGTATATGCAAGGTGGCACTGCTTATGTATACCTTTGTTATGGCATTCATCACCTTTTTAATGTGGTGACCCATGAGGAAGGAACACCCCATGCAGTACTAATTCGGGCTATTGAACCAGTGGATGGCCTGGATATTATGCTTCAAAGACGAAAGATGAGCAAACTAACCCCGGCCCTTACCGCTGGCCCCGGTGCATTGAGTCAGGCATTGGGTATTAATACTGCAATGACCGGGCTTTCCCTTTTTGGTAATTCGGTATACATTGAAGAAAGACCAGTAATACCCGATACCAATATTGTAGCCGCTACCCGTATTGGGGTAAACTATGCAGGAGACGATGCTTTGCTACCCTACCGCTTCTATATAAAAGGCAATAAATACGTAAGTAAGGGGAAGGGGTTGTAGGGTATTTAGCCCGTTTTTTGTGGGCATTAGCCAACCTCGCCAATTCAATTGGTCTGACTGCAAAAAAGCGGTGCTGACCAATTGAATTCCAATGCTATAGAAATTGATTTCAAAAGGACACATCCTGCTATTTGTAGCGGTTTCACACCAATAACAATGATTTATTGTTTCCCATTTGCGATAATTATTTAATTTTGACGCAAAGACAATATTCACCAATACACAGCGATGCTTTTTAACTCAGTTCCATTTTTATTCTTTTTTATCGCTGTTACCCTACTCTATTTTATTCTGCCCCATAAGTACAGATGGATACTGCTACTTACAGCATCCTGCTATTTCTATATGTTTTTTAAGCCTGAGTATATACTCATTCTGGCTTTTACCATTGTAATAGATTATTATGCAGGTATCCTTCTGGAAGATGAGCAGGACGACCGAAAGCGGTGGATATACCTGGTAATGAGCCTTTGTGCTAATATTGGGGTGTTGGCAGTATTTAAGTATTACAATTTCATTAATGACAATATTACAGGCCTGGCAACACTATTTGGTGCTAAAAACCCAATACCCGCCCTAAAATGGCTACTCCCAATCGGGCTGTCCTTCCATACCTTCCAGGCTATGAGCTATACCATAGAGGTATACTGGGGCAACCAAAAGGCAGAACGTAATTTTGGTATTTACTCTTTGTATGTA